>JBCCPW010000255.1:0-5770 GCA_039024735.1 Bacteroidota bacterium | reverse complement strand
TCGTCGTTGGTCTCCACCATCTCCTCCAGGTCCGCATTGGTCAGGCGGCCCTCCGGGAGGTAGGCGCCGATGGCGGTGATAGCGGCGGTGCGGCGGGGAGCGTCGCTCATGCGAACAGGAAGCGCGAGGGGAGCTAGACGGAAACGGGATCCGCAGACGGCCGCGCGATGGCCTCGGCGACACGCGCCGTCACCCCATCGCGGACGAGCTCGGCCGCGTGGGTCACCATTCGCGCGATGGCCTTCGCGGACGATCCCCCATGGCCAATGACGGCCGTGCCGTCCACACCGAGGAGGGGCACTCCGCCGTAGTTCTCGTAGTCGAACATGCCCGCCACGCCGCGAAGTGCAGCCGTCATGCCCTCGGCGACGTCACCCCCGAGGCCAAGCGATTGGATCTGCTGGCCGAGCAGCTTCGGCAGGATGGTCGAGAAGCTCTCGCCGAGCTTGAGCATCACGTTGCCCACGAAGCCGTCGCAGACGATCACGTCGGCGCCGTGGTGGAAGATGTCGCGCCCCTCGATGTTGCCGATGAAGCCGATGCCCTCCTCCGCGCTCAGCTTCTGGAAGGTCTCTTTGACCACCTCGGTGCCCTTGCCGGGCTCCTCGCCCACGTTCACCAGCGCGACGCTCGGCTGGTCGGTGTGGAGGGCGGTGCGCGCGAAGACACGGCCCATCTTCGCGAACTGCACGAGTAGGTCGCTGCGCACGTCCACGTTCGCACCAACGTCCACGCAGATGCACATCCCGTCCACCGTCGGGAAGTAGCCCGGAAGAGCCGGGCGAAGGACGCCGGGCAACCGGCCGAGGAGGAATGTCGCGGCGGCCCTCACGGCGCCGGTGTTGCCCGCCGAGGCGAACGCGTCCACGTGCCCTTGCTTGTGCGCGCCGAGGCCGATGTGGATGGAGGAGCCGGTCTTCGCCTTGAGCGCCGTGGCCGGAGCCTCGTCCATCTCGATCACTTGCGGGGCGTCCAGCACGTCGAGCGCGAGCCCCTCGGTGTCGTGCGCATCCAACTCCGCGCGGAGATCGGCCTCGTGCCCGACGAGAACAACCGCCACCGCGCCCTCCGTCGCGCGCGCGGCCTGCACGGCCCCTTCCACCGTGACGCTCGGCGCATGGTCGCCGCCCATGGCGTCGAGAGCGACGCGGATGGGCCGGGTGGAATCGGAGGACATGGGGCGAGAGAAGCGAAAAGAGGAGGCCGTAAGGTACAGGCGTGTGCCCCAAGGGGCCGACCCAGAACGCCGTCCTACGAGCAACGCCCGTGCGAGGCTCCCGCTATCGCGAGGGCTCCGCACGGGCGCGGGTGTCACCGGTCGGTCGTCGGCTGTGACGCAGACGCAGACGCGTCAGCACCGAGGCGGGCAGCCGAGGACCGAGAGAGACCTAGAACTGCTCTTCGCGCTCCACGACTGCGCGACCTCGGTAGTACCCGCAGTTCGGGCATGCCCGGTGGAGAATCTTCCCGCTGCCGCAGTTGGGGCACTCGTGGGTCACGGGAACGGAGCGCACCTTGTACTGGGCGCGACGAGTGGCGGTGCGGGCCTTGGAGTGGCGGCGCTTCGGATTGGCCATGGTGGTGTATCGGGGGGCGCGCGCAGGCGCGAGGGGTGGGCGGGGTCAGTCGGTATCGTCTCCGGCGAGGTCGTCGCGGAGGTGCTGTAGAGCAGCCCAGCGATCATCGGCGGGCTCTCCGTCGCTCGGACCACCGAAGCGCGTCGGGATCTCGACCGTCTCCGCCTCGGGGGCTACCCGCCGGAGTGGAAGCGACAGCAGAAGCGTGTCGCGGACCGGCTCTTTCAGGTCGATCTCAGGCGGGTGGTCGTGCAGCGGGTAGACATTCTCGTCGTCCGCTCCAATCGGGCGGTCGGTGAACAGAACCTCGTGTGCGCCCTCAACCCGCTGCTGATAGTTGGAGAGGGTACGGTCGCATTCGAGGTTCGCCGTGGCCTGGGTCTCAAAGAGCGCCCGGATGCGCCGCTCGGCCACATCAAGCTGAACCGAGACGGCGATGTTCGCAAACACGCCAGGGTCGAGGTCGAGATCGGTGGGGTCGGGCGTGAGCTCCAGTTCGTGGAGCCCGTCGGCGAGGGAGGTGAGGTCTACCCGGAGCATCGGATCAAGGAGCAGCGTCGGCTCTGCAGACTGCAGAGAAAACACGCAGAACACCGAAGCTAGACGGCGTCCCCTCGGCCTATCAAGGCATCACAGGATGTTTGCATGGCGCTTCTCCATCCCTCCTTCGGACCTTCGCTCTGGATGGAGCAGGACTGAGCGGATTCCAACCGTTAGGAATTGGGCCAAAACGAGCCCTCCTGGGCCGTGACGTGAACTCGTTTGTGAAGTCCGCTCTCCGCCGGGTTTTTCGAACGATACGGCGTTGCGCGATGTGTGATCTCACGGTTAACATGATCGAGCGCAGGCTGCATCTGCTCCCCTCGGCGGGCAGCCACGCTCCCTCTCTGACGCTCGGGTTGCTCCTCCGCCAACTGGCCGGGAGTTGGCGTGAAAGCGAGTGTGGACATCCAGAGCCGTACGCGACATGTGCGGGACGTGTCCGCCTCACTTGACCCCGCTTCGTCACACTGTTCGTTCGCTAGCTTCAATTCAAAGCGTTGCGGCACAACGCTATCCCTTACCTTTTCCACAGGGTGGAGAAGATGTGGACAAGCGAGAGAAGAGCCGCACGTCGCAGCGCCGGTCCTGCATCGGGCTGTGGATAACGCTCCCGGCGGCGGCTCGTGCTGCGGACGCAGGCGCGCTCGTCGTTGGATCTTTGCGACTCGCCTCCCTTCCTTTTCCTTTCGCTTCTCGGCTCGATGGACCGGACCCCCGACGACGCATGGGAGGCGTGTCTCGCGATCATCCGAGACAACATCAGTCGGCAGAGCTACCGGACGTGGTTTGAGCCGCTTCGGGCGGTTGCACTCGCGGACGAGGAAGGGGCACCGAAGCTGACCGTCCAGCTTCCGAGCCGGTTCTACTACGAGTGGCTGGAAGAGCACTACTTCAGCCTTCTGCGGAAGACGATCACGAAGGTCCTGGGGCCAACCGGACGGCTCTACTACGACATCGTCATTGAGCGCGAAGACACCGAGGCGGAGCGCCCCGGGGCATCAATGCAGCTTCCCGCCCGGCCGAACGCGCTCCAGCCGGGGCGCCGCGCCCGCTCCGTGGACACGAACCTGTCTCCGCCTCCGCCCTCCTCGGTGCCGAGGCCGGGGATGCCGACTCCGGGCGTGCCGGGCCCTCGTCCGGCAGCACCGGTCGGAGGCCCGGCGAGTCCCTTTGCCATCCCGGGCGTTCAGCGCGAGATCGATCCCCACCTCGATCCGCTCTACACCTTCGACCGGTTCATCGAAGGCGACTGCAACCGTCTGGCCCGAAGCGCGGCGTGGGCCATCGCGCAGCACCCCGGCGGGACCGCCTTCAACCCGTTCTTGGTCTACGGCGGGAGCGGTCTCGGGAAGACGCACCTGATCCAGGCCATCGGCAACTACGCCCGCACCCACGGCAAGGCGCGAACCGTCCGCTACACCTCCAGCGACCAGTTCACCTCCGAGTTCGTCCGGGCCATCAAGACCAACTCTGCCGGAGCCTTCGCGGAGCTCTACCAGAGCGTGGACGTGCTCATCGTAGATGACGTCCAGTTCTTCGGAGGGAAGGAGAAGACCCAGGAGCAGTTCTTCCACATCTTCAACGAACTCCACCTGCAACGGAAGCAGATCGTCCTGTCCTCGGACCGGCCGTTGAAGGACATCGTCGGGATGGAGGAGCGTCTGGTCTCGCGGTTCCAGTGGGGCCTCGTGGCCGATGTGCAGGCCCCTGAACTGGAGACCCGCATCGCGATCCTCCGCCGCCGCGCCGAGGACGACGGGACGCGGGTATCGGACGCGGTGCTGGAGTACATCGCGACGCACATCACGGCCAACATCCGGGAACTCGAAGGGGCGCTGATCCGGCTCTCGGCGTACGGCGCGCTTCAGGACCGCGAGATCGATCTCGAAATGGCGCGCGAGGGACTTCGGGACCTCATCAAGGAGCGACGGTCGGCCCTCTCCATCCCGCAGATCCAGACCATCACCTGTGATGTGCTGGACATCCCGGAAGACCTCGTGCGGGCACGAACACGCAAGCGCGAGGTGGTGCAGGCTCGTCAGATCGCGATGTTCTTCTCGAAGCAACTCACGAAGCACTCGCTCAAGACCATCGGCCAGAACTTCGGGGGGCGGGATCACTCCACGGTCATCCACGCGATTCAGAGCGTCGAGAATCAGGTGGAGACGGACCCGGTCTACCGGGACATCGTGGAGCAGGTGCGCAAGAAGCTGGAACTCCACGCAGCGTAGCGTGGATGGTCCGCCTCGGTGCTGTCACCGAGGCGGAAACGAGGCCTCGCCCGCCGGGCTCTGGTCACGGTTGACTGCGGAACGGGACCTGCCGATACTGCGTCTTCACCCACCCCGGACATTGACTCTCGCGGGCGCCCGGTCCGCCTCGGATATGAAGTTCACCGTCAACAGCCAGGACCTCCAGCGCGCGCTCTCCACGGTGAGCGGCGCAGTCCCCAGCAAGGCCACACTGCCCATCCTTGAGTGCGTCCTCTTCGAGCGCGAAGACGATGCTCTCAAGATCGCCGCGACGGATCTGGAGATCTCCATCGTCCAGTCGCTCCCGGTCCAGTTCGAGACCAACGGGACGGACGCAAAGCAGCGGATCGCGGTCCCGGCCAAGCGCCTGCTCGACACCGTTCGCGCGCTGCCCTCCGGTCTGCCCGTGACGGTGCAAACCGATGCCGAGCACACCGTCGAACTGACCACTGATCAGGGGCGGTACAAGATGGTCGGCTTCGACGGTGGGGACTACCCGGCCCTGCCGGATCTGGAGGACGCCCAGACGATCTCGGCGCCGGGTGCGGTCCTGCGTCGCGCCATCGACAAGACCGGGTTCGCCGTGTCGAAGGACGCGCTGCGCCCCGCGATGATGGGTGTGCTCTTCCAGGTGCGTCCCGAGAACAGCCGGGTGGTGGCAACGGACGGGCACCGGCTCGTCCGTCTCACCCTGGACGCCATCACGGCCGATCCAGCGCTCGAGTTCATCGCGCCCGAGAAGGCGCTCTCGCTCGCAGGCAAGGCCACGGGCGACGCCGACTGCACCATCCGCGTGGGCGGCGGCTACGTCGAGTTCAGCCTCGGTGAGACGACCGTCACCGGGCGCATGATCGACGAGCAGTACCCCAACTACGAGGCGGTCATTCCGGTGGAGAATGAGAAGCAGCTGACGGTTCAGCGCGAGGCGCTCCTCAACGCCGTCAAGCGCGTCGCGCTGTACTCCTCGTCGATGACGCATCAGGTGCGTCTCGCCCTGTCGTCGGATCTGATCGAGATCTCCGCAGAGGACATCGAGCGGGCCTCGGAGGCCAAGGAGCGTGTGCTCTGCGAGTACGCTGCCGACGAGATGGAGATCGGCTTCAACGCCACCTACCTCACAGAGGTGCTTCAGAACCTCGATGCCGAGGAGGCGATCTTCGAGTTCTCCTCGCCCAACCGCGCCGGAGTCGTCTCGCCGGGTGAGAGCGCCGAGGGGGAGGACGTGCTGATGCTCATCATGCCGGTGATGCTCAACACGTACGCGGCGTAGCACCCGATCACACCCGCCTCGGTGTGTCGGCGAACGTACCGAGGCGGCCGAAGCCGGACGGCTGTGGCCGTTGATCGCGCGATGGACACGCTCACAGCCTCTGCCCCTCCCGCACCCCCCTCGCGGCC
>JBCCPW010000254.1:0-5806 GCA_039024735.1 Bacteroidota bacterium | reverse complement strand
CGCCTCGGTCTACCGACGGGCGACCTCGCCCTCGGAGCATACGTGGTACGCGTGGAGGGGCCAGGTGGCACGGCAACCCGTCGGATCACCATCGTGCGATAGGGACCACTCTCTGCTTGCGGTCTCGCCGGTGGTGCTGTACCCGGCGACTCGCTCCCGTCGTGCGCTGCGTGGTGGCGGCGCGAGGCGGGGGCGATGTGTCTAAAGTGCCCTGTCAGCCGTCGCCCCGCCTCGGTGTCCTCTGTAGACGCACCGAGGCGGGCGATGGGCGTCAGGCGGCGCTCTTCAGCGCATCCACCAGGTCCAGCGCCTCCCACGAGACATCGTCGCGGCCGAAGTGACCGTAGGCAGCCGTGGGCCGGTAGATGGGCCGGAGCAGGTCCAGCCGCTCAATGAGCGCGCTCGGACGGAGGTCCACCGTCTCGCGGACGATCTGAGCGAGGCGGGCGTCGGAGAGTGCGCCCGTGCCGTAGGACTCGACGCGGATGGAGACCGGCTCGGCGACGCCGATCGCGTAGGCCACCTGCACGAGGGCCTCGTCGGCGAGGCCCGCCGCCACGAGGTTCTTCGCGACGTGGCGCGTGGCGTAGGCCGCGCTGCGGTCCACCTTGCTCGGGTCCTTGCCGGAGAACGCGCCGCCGCCGTGGGCGCCCTTCCCGCCGTACGTGTCCACGATGATCTTCCGGCCCGTGAGGCCGGTGTCGCCGTGCGGGCCGCCGATCACGAACCGGCCGGTCGGGTTGACGTGGAGGATGAGATCGTCGTCCACGAGGTCCTGCGGGAGGACGCGCGGCAGGAGGTGCTCGCGCACGTCGGCCTTGATCAGCTCCAGCGTCACGTCGTCGTCGTGCTGGGTGCTGAGCACGACGGTGTGGACGCGGCGGATGGTGCGGTCGTCGTCTTCGTACTCGACGGTGACCTGGCTCTTGGAGTCTGGGCGGAGGTACGTCATGGCCTCCCCGCCCTTGCGGATGGCGGCGAGCTCACGCACGAGCCCGTGCGAGAGGGACAGCGCGAGGGGCATGAGTTCCTCGGTCTCGCGCGAGGCATAGCCGAACATCATGCCCTGATCGCCCGCACCCTGCTCCTCGTGGAGTCCGGCGTCGTCGTCCACGCCCTGCGCGATGTCGTCCGACTGCGCGTGGATGCTCGTGAGGACGCCGCAGGAACTGGCATCGAACTGAAGCGCCGGGTCCGTGTAGCCGATGCTCTCGATGGTCTCGCGGACGACCGTCTGCACGTCCACGTACGTCTCGCTCGTGACCTCGCCGGAGACGACGGCCAGGCCGGTCGTCACGAGCGTCTCGATGGCGCAGCGGCTGGCGGGATCGTCGGCGAGGAAAGCGTCGAGGAGGGCGTCCGAGATCTGGTCGGCCACCTTGTCCGGGTGGCCTTCGGAGACAGACTCAGAGGTAAAGAGCGTCGGCACGGCGTGAGGTCGGAAATGGAAGGGCGGCGAAGATAGGGGGCGGGCCGAGACCGGAGCCGCCTCGGTGATCGCGCTTCTGCGAAAACGCGAGGGGGCCTCGCCTCGGCACCGAGGCGGGCGGGCCCGCTTGTGTGAACGGAACCGGTCCGATCCGCTCTCCGTGCCAGCCGCATTGCCCGCGTCCGGCCCCCTCCGTAGCTTGGGCGCCTTCTGACCGGGCGGTGCGGACTCCCTCGGGACCCCCGCTACCGTTCTCTCCCCACCGCCGCCTTCCCCCGGCGGTCTCCCTCACCAGCCACGTCCATCATGGCCGACAACACCGAGAGCCGCGTCAACGCCATCATCGTCGAGAAGCTCGGCGTCGACGAAAGCGAGATCTCGCGCGACGCGTCGTTCACCAACGATCTCGGCGCCGACTCGCTCGACACCGTGGAGCTCATCATGGAGTTCGAGAAAGAGTTCGACATCACCATCCCCGACGAGGACGCCGAGAAGATCGCGACCGTCGGCGATGCCATCGACTACGTGTCCGAGAAGGCGGGCTGAGCGCTCTCCTTCCGAGACCCCCATTCTGAGAGGAAGGGAGAGCGACGCGGCCGGATCCGCACCGCCCTCTCTTCCTCTTCATCGTACACGCCCGTCCGTTCCCCGCGAGCGTAGCGCCCCGCCTCGGTGTGCCCTCGCGAGGCAGCCCCGCCCTCCATGTCTTCCGACCGCCGCCGCGTCGTCGTCACCGGCCTCGGCGCCCTCACGCCCATCGGCAACTCCGTTCCCTCGTTCTGGGACGCGATGATGCGCGGCGAGAGCGGCGCAGGACCCATCACGTACTTCGACCCCTCGCGCCTCCGCTGCCAGTTCGCGTGCGAGGTCAAGGGCTTCGACGTGACCGAGTACATGCCTGCCAAGGCGGCCCGGCGCATGGACCGCTTCTCGCACTACGCCATCGCGACGACCGACGAGGCCCTGGCCGACGCGGGCATCGACACGGACAATCTCTCCGATGACCAGCGCGAGCAGATCGGCGTCATCTTCGGGAGCGGGATCGGCGGCTTCCAGACGCTCCAGGACCAGATCGTGGAGTTCGCCGAGCACGGACCGAGGCGGCTCTCGCCGTTCCTCGTCCCGATGATGATCCTGGACATCGTCTCGGGCAACATCTCCATCCGCCACGACCTGCGCGGACCCAACTACGCCACCGTTTCGGCCTGCGCGACGGGCAACAACGCCATCGTGGACGGCGCGCTGCTCATCGAGCGCGGCCTCGCGGACGCGATGGTGGTCGGCGGCACCGAGGCGACCGTCACCGAGGTGTGCGCGGGCGGCTTCGACAACATGCGCGCACTCTCCACCCGCAACGACGATCCCCAGACGGCCTCGCGTCCGTTCGACGCGGAGCGCGATGGGTTCGTGATCGGCGAGGGGTCGGGTGCGCTCGTGCTGGAGAGCCTGGAGCGGGCGCAGGCGCGCGGCGCGCGGATCTACGCCGAGTTGGTGGGCTACGGCATGAGCGGGGACGCCCACCACGTCTCGGCGCCGCACCCCGACGGCCGTGGCGCGGCCCAGTCCATGCGGACCGCGCTCCGCATCGCGGGCATCGAGCCGGAGGCCGTGGACTACCTCAACATGCACGGCACGAGCACCCCCCTCGGTGACGTGGCCGAGACGAAGGCGATCAAGAAGGTCTTCGGCGACCACGCCTACAAGATGAGCCTTTCGTCCACGAAGTCCATGACGGGGCACCTCCTCGGTGCGGCGGGCGCCATCGAGGCCATCGCGAGCATCCTCGCCGTGGTCCACGACCGGATCCCGCCGACGATCAACTTCTCGACACCCGACCCCGACTGCGACCTGGACTACACGTTCAACGAGGCGAAGGACCGCGAGGTGACCGTCGCGCTCTCGAACGCGTTCGGGTTCGGCGGGCACAACACGAGCGTGGTCTTCCGCGAGTTCGAGGGCTAGCCTCCGCCCACGTCCGCCTCGGTGGGTCCCATCGGGAGCCGCCGCCTCGGCACCGAGGCGAGAAACCGTCAGTACGTCGGCTGGAAGCCCGCCTCGATGGCAGCCTCTCGGTCGGGGCGGAGCGTGAGGCTGCCGCGCGTCGCGGCGACCACGAGGCCGTAGCCGCCCGTCACGTTGGAGTAGGCGCCGGGTTGTCCCGCCTCGGCGTCGAGGTCGGGGAGATCCGGCCACGAGGTCTCTTGCGTACCGAGGATCTCGACCTGAATCCGGCTCAGCCGGATGTCGATCGTCTCGGCTTCTCCGCTCGCGATGAGCGCCTCCCGGATGAACGTTCGGTCGCGAACGAGATCGAGCGTGAACACGCCATCCTCGGGCAGAGCGTACGCCGGTGTGATGGCCTCAAAGCGCCCGATGGACGGGTGGAACACGAAGTAGCGGACCTCTGCCCGAAGCACGCGCGAGTCCCACGCGACGGTCTGCGTCACGTCGGAGCCGGAGACCACGGCTGGGGAGACGGTGGCCTGCGGGACGGCGGGCACGGTGACCTCGGCTGTGGCTTCGCGCCCGTCAGCGTCTCGGAGAACCTGAATCCGGTAGGTCTCGCCGGGGGTGGGCCGGAAGGTGCTCGCGAAGACGGCCCCGAGCGTCCCGTCACCGAGGCGGACGTGCGTGGAATCCCACGTGCGGGTCTGGTCGGTGCCGAGGGTCTCGCTCGTGACCCGGACGTTGGGCCGTGCCGCCGGTTCGTTCGGCTCGGTCGGCGGGTCGGGGAGCGTGCGGACGACCTGCACGCGGACGCGCTGCGGCGCCGAGGTCCCTTCCGCGAGGAGCACGCCGTACATCGAGAAGGAGCCCGCGTCGCGGATGAAGGGATCCACGAAGGTGTCGTCGCATCCGGCGAGGCTGCCCGCGAGGACCATCGCGGCGAGCGCACCGAGGCGCCACCGGCCCCGCCTCGGTACCGAGGCGGGAGAGATCGCGCGAAGGGAGGAGAGCATGGCGTGGATCATCGGACCTCCACCTTCAAGCCGATGGACGGGAAGACCGGGAGTTGGTCGGCGCGGCGGAGCGTGAACAGGTCGAAGTAGAACGGGTTGGCGCGGTTGGTGGCGTTGACGACGCCCGCCTGGAGGGTCGTGCTGACGCGGCCGTCGGTGAGGCGGCGGGCCACCCAGAGATCGGCACGGAGGTAGGTCGGGAGGCGACGGGAGCCGCGCGCGCCGTAGAGCACGCGCGTGCGGCCGGGCTCGGTGCGCACGTCCACCTCGGGCGAGCGGATCGGGATCCACTGCTCGAACCCGGCCGAGGGGGTGTACGGCAGTCCGTCGCTCGCCTGGAGCACGGCTGAGAAGGTCCAGCGCTCCCAGTCCACGCGGGCGGACGCGTTGAGGGTCGCGCGGCGGTCATGGGACGGCGCGAAGGTGACGCCTCGGTCGGTCTCGTAGCGGACCTGCGCGAGGCCCACGCCCGCGCCGAGCGCCAGCCGGGCATCGGGCGCGAGGGGTTGGCTGAGATCGAGGCGGAGGTCTGCGCCGAAGGCCTCGCCGTCACCGGGATCCAGCGCGGCGGTGAAGCCGGGGAAGGGATCGAGGCGGGCGATCTGGAGGCCGCTGAACCGCTTCGCGTAGCCCTCCATCGCGAGGCGGAGCGTGCCATCGTCCGGGAGATCTGACTGCCAGCGCGTGCCGAGGACGAGGTGCTCGGCGCGGGGCAGATCGGCGCCTGCGGGGACGGGGACGTAGGCCGTGAACACGTCGCCCACGTCGCGCCCGTCCTGGACGCCCGTGAGGCCCTGGTGCGAGATCCCGGCGCCGAGGGAGACCTCGCGCAGGACGCCGGTCCCCTCCCACGAGACCCGCACCGACGGCGCCAGCCCCCACGCCCCGACCGGCTCGAACCGCTCGGCTCGAAGCCCCACTAGCGCGCGGATCCCGCCGATCCGCCCCTCGCCCTCGCCCCAGACCGCCGTCTCGGTGACCGCCGAGGTGTCGGCCGTGAGGCCCACGAAGCGGTCGGCGAGCCGGTAGGCGACCGTGGCGTCGTAGTGCATCGCACCGAGGCGGACCGTCCCGGCGCCGAGATCGAGCGCGGCGTCGCCGCTGACCTCCCAGCCCTCCACGTCGGACTGGCGGCGGGCGTCGATGGCGGTGGGATCGGTGGGGGCCGCCTCGGGGCCGAAACCGGAGGTGGCGCGGTGGGCGTGTCCCGCGAGGCTCACGGTCAGCGGGAGATCGCGCGGGGCCCAGCCGAGGCTCGCGCCGAGAGCTTCGTCTGACCAGCGCACGTCCAGCGAGTCCGAGGTGGGATCGACCGGGACAGTGTCGCCGAGGTACGACTCCAGCGTGCCCGCGATCTGGCCTCGGTCGTGACTGCGGAGGCCCGTCGCGCCGAGCGTGAGGGCGTCCGAGAAGCGGG
>JBCCPW010000253.1:0-5822 GCA_039024735.1 Bacteroidota bacterium | reverse complement strand
TGGGCGCGACGATCCACGAGGGCCACGCGGCAGAGAACGTCGCCGAGGCGGACGTGGTGGTCTACTCCTCCGCCGTCCGCGCGAACGAGAACCCCGAGACCATCGAGGCGGGACGGCGGCTCATCCCGCGCATCAAGCGCGCCGAGATGCTGGGCGAACTCATGCGGATGCGCCACGGCATCGGCATCGCGGGGACGCACGGCAAGACGACCACCACCACCATGGTGGGCCTCATGGCCAAGATCGCCGGGCTGGAGCCGACGATCATCGTGGGGGGCAAGGTGGCTTCGTTCGGAAGCAACGCGGTCTCCGGGGACGGCGACGTGATCGTCGTGGAGGCCGACGAGTACGACCGCACGTTCCTGCGCCTCACGCCGGTCCTCGCGGTCATCACCAACATCGAAGAGGACCACCTCGACACCTACGCGGGTGGGCTGACGGACATCAAGGAGGCCTTCGTGGAGTACGCCAACCGCGTCCCGTTCTTCGGCGCGGCCATCCTCTGCCTGGACGACGAGAACGTCCGCTCCGTCGTGGGGCAGATCCATCGGCGGGTGGTGACCTACGGCACGAGTCGGCAGGCGACGCTTCGCGCCGAGAACGTGGTGCAGGTGGGTGGGGCGACGCACTTCGACGTGCTGTACCACTCGGAGCGGTTGGGCGCGATCACGCTCCATGCCCCGGGTTTGCACAACGTCCGCAACGCGCTCGCCGCCGTGGGCGTGGGGCTGGAACTGGATGTGGACTTCGCCACCATCGCGAAGGGGCTGGCGGCCTACGAGGGCGTGGATCGGCGCTTCCAGATGAAAGGCGAGGCGACCGTGAGCGACGGCTCGGTCCTCGTCGTGGACGACTACGCGCATCACCCCACCGAGGTGGAGGCGACGCTCGCCGCTGCCGCCAAGGGGTGGTCGGATCGGCGCGTGGTGGCGGTGTTCCAGCCGCACCTGTACAGCCGCACCCGGGACCTCCAGCATGAGTTCGCGCGGGCCTTCTACGACGCCGACGTGCTGGTCCTCACCGACGTGTACCCGGCGCGTGAGACGCCCATTGAGGGCATCACGGGCGAACTCATCGCGCGGCTCGCGCGCCAGTACGGCCATCGGGACGTGCACTACGTGGAGGACAAAGCCGCGCTTCCCGTCGCGCTGTCCGACCTGACCCGAGGCGGGGACCTCGTGGTGACGATGGGCGCGGGTGACGTGTGGCGCTACGGCGAGCAGTTCCTAGAGACGCTGATGCAGACCCCAGACGGCGGGCCACAGACCGCCTCGGTGGGGACGACGGACCACAGACCACAGACCACGGGCACAGACATGGGCTCCCCTACGAGGTCCCCTCTCCCCCCGGGAGAGGGACAGGGTGAGGGGCGCGCTAGCGTGAAGCCGACCTCCCCCGCCTCGGTACCGAGGCGGGACGACCCAGCCCGCACGACCGATGGCTAGGAAGCGTCTCACCAAGCAGCAGCAGGCGCGCCGCGCGCGGCTCCGCACGATCCTGCGGGGTCTTGGGGCGACCGTGCTCGTCGCAGGGCTCGCGGCGGCGTGGGTCTGGCACCGGACGCTCCCGCTCCAGCGCGTGGAGGTGGCGGGGAACGTCCACGCGGACGCCGAGGGCATCCGCCACCTCGCGGGCGTCGCGCCGGACTCCGTCGCGCCGGTCGCGCTCTACCAACTCGACCTCGATCTCATCGCCGACCGCGTGCGGCGGCACCCGTGGGTCCGCGAGGCGCGTCTCCGCCGCCTCCCGACGGGCACGCTCCGCATCGCGGTGGAGGAGCGCACGCCCGCCGTGCTCGTCGTCTCGCGCGAGGGCACCCTCTCGCACACCCTCGACCGCGACGGCTACGCCATGCCGATCCCCGACGGCGCGGCGATGGACGACCTCCCGCTGCTCCGCGGCGCCCCGGCCTACCACCCGACCCAGCCGGTCCGCAGCGCGGGCCTTCGCGAACTGATCGCGGCGTTCGCCGAGGCTGACGACGACGTGGACGCCCTCGTGAGCGAGGTCGCCTGGGGTCCGACGGGCGCGACGCTCACGACCGTTCCCGTGCCCACGCGCGGCCCGCTGCCCGTCCGCCTCGGCACGACCGGCCACGCGGACGCCCTCGCCCGCCTCGGTGCCTTCTGGCATCAGGCCGTGCTTCCCCGTCCCGACGTGCCGGTCCAACTCGTGGACCTCCGCTTCGAGGGGCAAGTCGTCACCCGCGAGGCGGGCAGCGGCACCACCGCTCCCACACAGTCGGCAGGCGGCACCGAGGCGGACGCGCCCGAGGCGGCCTCCGAATCTCCTGATACCCCCATCGACGACGCGGCGCAGGAGCCCGCCGCCTCGTCGTCTGGCACTGGCTCCGATTCCCTTTCCACCCTTTAACCCCAAGAGACATGAGCGAGAACGAACGTCTCGTCGTCGGCGTCGACATCGGCACGACGAAAATCTGCGCCGTGGTAGCGAGCGCAGACGAACACGGCCGCATCCACGTGCGCGGCGTCGGCGTGGCCGATAGCCACGGCCTCAACCGTGGCGTGGTCGTCAACATCGACAAGACCGTCGCGGCCGTCCAAGAGGCTGTCGCCGAGGCGGAGCGCGCCGCAGGCGTGAGCGTCGAGAGCGTCGTCGTCGGCATCGCAGGCGACCACATCCAGAGCTTCCAGAGCCGAGGTGTCATCACCGTCTCCGGCGGCGAGATCTCCAAGCAGGACGTGGCGCGCCTGCTGGAAGACACGCGCCACGTCGCGATGCCCGCCGACCGCGAAATCCTGCACGTCATCCCGCAGGAGTTCATCGTGGACGGCCAGGACGGCGTCGCCGATCCCGTCGGCATGAGCGGCGTCCGCCTGGAAGCCAACGTCCACATCATCACCGGGCTCGTCTCGGCCGCGAAGAACGTCTACCGCTGCATCGAAAAGGCGGGCTACCGTGTGGACGATATCGTCCTGGAGCCGCTCGCGTCCTCCTACGCCGTCCTCCACGACGACGAGAAGGAGGTCGGCGTGGTCCTCGTGGACATCGGCGGCGGCACGACGGACATCGCCATCTTCGAGGACAAGACCATCCGGCACACGGCCGTCATCGCCGTGGCGGGCAACAAGGTCACGGACGACATCCGCAAGGGCCTCGGCGTCCTCCACGACCAGGCCGAGCAACTCAAGCGGCAGTTTGGCTCCGCCCTCGTGGACCTCGTGGACGTGGAGCAGCAGATCACCATCCCAGGCATCGGTGGACGCCCGGAGAAGGCGATCTCGCAGAGCACGCTGGCGAGCATCATCCAGCCGCGCATCGAGGAGATTCTGGAGATCGTCGCCATCGAGGTGAAGCGGAGTGGGTACGCTCGGCATCTCTCGGCAGGCGTCGTGCTCACAGGCGGCGGCTCGCTCATCATGGGCACCGCCGAACTCGCCGCCGACATCCTCGGGTTGGAGTCGCGCATCGGGCGTCCGCTCGGGCTCGAAGGCGGCCTCGCGAAAGAGGTCGCGAGCCCGAAGTACGCGACGGGCGTCGGCCTCGTGCTCCACGCCTTGCGCGAGGGCATCGGCTCCGGCGCGTCGATGATTCCGACCCCTGTGTTCCCGGCCGTCCCCGCCTCGGGCGATGGCTCGGGGGACGGCGCAGGGGACGGCCACCTCGCAGCAGAGCCACAGCTGTCGCCCTCGTACGAACCCGAGTACGAGGACGGCGACAGCCTCGTGGCGAAGATCACCGACCGAATGAAACGCTGGTTCGATGAGCTCTAGCCGCTTCCACTTCTCACCCGCACATCCTGGCGACACTCAGACTTCCCAACCGGAGGGACACATCATGCACGACCATCCACGCTTCATGTTCGATGACGAGGCCACCGACGACGCGACGATCCGCGTCATCGGGGTCGGTGGCGGCGGCGGCAACGCCGTCAACAACATGCTCAAGAAGGGCATCCACGGCGTCGAGTTCATCGCGGCCAACACCGACGCGCAGGCGCTCGGTGTCAACAACGCGCCGCTCAAGATTCAGATCGGCCGCGAGAAGACCTCGGGCCTTGGTGCAGGCGCTCGCCCCAACGTGGGCGCCGAGGCGGCCCAGGAGAGCCTGAAGGAACTCCAGGCGGCGCTCCAGGGCACCGACATGGTGTTCATCACCGCCGGAATGGGCGGGGGCACCGGCACGGGCGCCGCGCCCGTCATCGCAGCCATCGCGAAGGAGATGGGCATCCTCACAGTCGCCGTGGTGACCAAGCCGTTCGACTGCGAGGGCAAGAAGCGCATGCGCATGGCCGAGCAGGGCATCGAGGCGCTTCGCGAGACCGTGGACACGCTCGTCATCGTGCCCAACGAGCGCCTGCTCGACATCGCCGATGACGACACCACGTTCGTTGAGGCGTTCGTCATGGCCGACGATGTGCTCTACAACGCCACGCGAGGCATCAGTGAACTCATCACGGTCAACGGTCTCATCAACCTGGACTTCGCCGATGTCCACACGACGATGCTCGACGGGGGCACGGCGCTCATGGGCTCTGCCCTCGCGCACGGCGACCAGCGTGCGGAGCGTGCGGCTCGTGAGGCCCTGGAGAGCCCCCTCCTTGATGGCATCTCCATCCACGGCGCCCGCAACGTGCTCGTCAACATCACGGCCGGGCCCAACCTGTCCATCCGCGAGGCCACGCGTGGCGTCTCGGTCATCCAGGAGCAGGCGGGCGATGAGGCCGAGGTCATCTTCGGAACGGTCATCGATCCCGAGATGGGAGAGAACCTCCGCGTGACCGTCATGGCGACCGGCTTCGACCTCAACCAGCACCAAGAGCCGCCGCCGGAGGAGCGCATCCGCCGGTCGGTCCCCCTCGGGGGCGACGGCGCGGGCACGCCCCACTACAAGGGCGAGATGAACCTCAAGGATCTCGATGAGCCCGCGTATCAGCGGCGTTCGCGGGTGGTCCCGCCCCGGGAGCTTCCGCGTGAGGCCGACGAGGTGCTGCCACCCCACGCGAAGGTGACGCGGATGAAAGCGAGCGAACTCCCGCCCGAGAGGGGGCCGCACGCGCGTCACGGCGCGCACCGGGACGAGGAGGGCGACGTGCCCGCGTTCCTTCGCCGCATGATGGACTAGAGCCGGGACGGGCGGGGCCTGGGGCCACGGCTGCGCGGACGACTCGCTCCGTTCGTGCAGCCGGTGTCACAGGGGTGACACTCCGGCCCGCTACGTTCCCGCTGTCCCCCCGGACGCCTTCGCCAGGGGCGTCCCTTGGCCCCGCCGCGCGCTCTGCCCGGCGGGGCCTTCCTGTTGGGTCCGCCTCGGGACCGAGGCGGAGACCTCACGGATCGACAGTCGCGCCTGCTCGTGAGGCCCGGCCCCGCGTATCCTCACGCCGTGATGCGCGCGCTCCTCCTCCTTGCCGTTCTCGCCTCGGTCGCCCAGGCCCAACCCGGCGGCCCGGCGGCTCCCGCCTCGGTACCCGACTCCACCGAGGGGAGCGCCGAGGCGGACACCCTCGCGGCGGTGGTGGGCGCCCTCCCGCGTGGCCCCCATGTGCCCATGCCTGCGAGCCTCGCGGGCGTCGTCTGGGGTGCGCCGGAGACGGACGCCGAGGCCATCGCCGACCTCGCGCAGATGCGCCGAGCGGGGGTCCGGGCGGTGCGCACGGGGCTCGTCACCGAGGCGGTGCTCGGTGCGGCCGACCGCCTCGGGATCGCGGTCGTGCAGGAACTGCCCATCGCGGATGTGCCCGCCTCCCGCCTCGCGGTGCTCCTGCCGATGGCGGACTCGCTTCTCTCCCTCGCGCTGGACCGTGCCTCCCGCCACGCCTCGGCGCGGGTCTTCATCCTCGCGCGAGGCGTGGACACCTC
>JBCCPW010000252.1:0-5852 GCA_039024735.1 Bacteroidota bacterium | reverse complement strand
GGACGCAGAGCGCCACCTCGTGGCAGGGTATGAGGCGATCCGCGCCGCGAACGGCCCGGAGATCGGGGCGTTGAGACGGCTCGTCGAGTTTTATGACGCCACCGGGCGTGACGCTCAAGCCGAACCCTACCGCGAGAGACTCGCCGAGGTCCGCGGATGACCTCCCCCGCCTCGGTACCGAGGCGGGAGAGCCTGCGTCTCAGCCCTTGACGGCGCCCAGCGTGAGACCCGAGATGAGGTAGCGGCTCAGGATCAAGAACAGCGCGATCACCGGGATGCTCACCAGCAGCGAGCCCGCCGCGTAGAGACCCCACTGCGTCGCCATGGAGGCCTGGAAGCCCTTGAGGCCCACCGGCAGCGTGAACAGGTCCGTGTCCTGAAGGACGACCGCCGCGACGACGTACTCGTTCCATGCGCTCATGAACGAGAACAGGGCCGTGATGACGAGCGCGGGCGCGGCCAGTGGGAAGATGACCTTGTAGAACGCCTGCCACGGCGTGGCCCCGTCGATGCGGGCGGCCTCCTCTAGGCTCGCGGGGATGGTGTCGTAGTAGCCCTTCATCTGCCACACGCAGAAGGGCAGCGCCGTGGCGGTGTAGATCACGATGATCCCGAGGTACGAGTTGATGAGCCCCAACTGGATCAGCACGATGTAGAGCGGCAGCAGCAGCATCGTGGCGGGGAACATCTGGGTGACCAGGATGCCGGAGAGCGCCGCCTTGCGTCCGCGAAAGCGGTGGCGGCTGAGAGCGTATCCGGCCGTGCTCGCAAGGGCCACGCCCGTGATGGTGACCACCAGCGAAACGAGCAGGCTGTTGCCCATCCACCGGAGGAAGTCCGTCTCGGTGAGCAGCACGCGGTAGTTGGCGAAGCTGGCCCCGTCCGGGATGAGCGCGAGGGACCGCGAGAGAAGCGAGTCGCCCGGACGGAGCGAGATCGTGAAGATCCGCGTCACGGGGTAGACCGCGAGGAAGGCGAACAGCGCGAGGACGCCGTAGGAGCCGAGGCGGCTGAGGAAACGGTTCATGTCCGGTGGGTCAGGGAGTCAGAAGATCAGTGAGTCAGTGAGTCAGAAGATGCCCGCCTCGGTGTGGCTACAGACCCACCGAGGCGGGAGACGTGGAACATTCTCGCAGTCGCCGCTCGAACACTGAACACTGAACACTGAACACTGAACACTGGCTTACTGCGTGACGGTGCCGATGATGACATCGTACACATTCGGGGCGCGGTCGTCCACCTTGCCGCCGCCGGAGGTCTCGGAGGCGCGGCGGCGCACGTCGCGGAAGGCCCCGACGCCCGCCTCGGGATCGCGCGGACCCACCAGCACGACCACCTTGTCCGGGCGCGAGAGCAGGGGCATGATCACGTCCGGGACGGCGAACTCCAGCACGCCGTCCTCCACGGAGAAGGCGGTCGCACCCGAGAGGGAGCCCACGGACTGGCCGCGCGCGTTCTCGATCTCGATCCCATCGCCGAGGAACGCCACGATCTCGTAGCCCTCCCCCTCGGGGAGATCGAAACGAGCATTGCGACCCACGCGGCGCTCGCCGCCCGGCTCGGTGTCGAACGCGACGGCCACGAACGTGTGGTTGCCCGGCGCCAACTCGGCGAACTCCA
The DNA here is from genome assembly GCA_039024735.1 of Bacteroidota bacterium. Taxonomy (GTDB): domain Bacteria; phylum Bacteroidota; class Rhodothermia; order Rhodothermales; family Rubricoccaceae; genus Rubricoccus. The sequence continues at coordinate 4,232 of JBCCPW010000252.1, read as the reverse complement.
CGCGGACGAACGTCGTGGAGTCGTCCTCGGTGACTTCGAGGTAGGTCGCGTCCAGGACGCGGTCGGGCACCTCCGAGGGGTAGGTGAAGGTGTTGGTCGAGCCCCAGTCGTCGCCGTTCGGATCGAACTGCGTCGCGATGACGTCGGCGAAGGCGCCCGAGGCGAGCAATGCGTCGGCGGCGAAGGTGCGTGGGTCTTCCGCGGCCCGCATGACGGAGTACTCCTCGCGGAGATCGGGCTCCACGAACGCGAAGTCGGCCCACACGTCGGGGGGTGTGTCTACGGCCTCCGCCTCGGTGGGGGCACCGTCCACCTCGGCTGTCGTGCCGGAGATGGCGACGGTGAAGGCCTCACGCGCGACGGTGCTGGTGTCGCCCTGAGCGAGGGTGAGCGGGACCGCCACCTCGGCCTGGGGGCCCACCAGTCGGAGCGTCGCGCCCTCCGGGAGGTCGCCGACCGGCGTCACCCCCGCCGTCACGTCGCCCCCGTTCTGCGTCATCGTGAGACCCACCGTCCCGCCACCGAGGCGGAGAGAGACGCGCGTCTCTCCCCAACTCTCGGGCAGGCGTGGCGCCATGCGGAGCGTGCGAGCGTCGGGCCAACTCGCGCCCACGAGGCCCTCCATCGCGGTGCGGACGAACTCCACGAGCGAGAACGGCTGGACGGGCGCGCCCCCCACGCCCGGCTCTCCGGCCACCCGGCGCGGGTGCGCGTCCACGAACTCCGGGATCGCCCCGACGACCCCGCGCTCGGTCACGAGACCGGCCTGCTGCTGGGTCAGCGCCCACGCAGGGTCGGCGCCCCCCGTAGCCGCCATCACGCGGGCGAGCGGACCGGCGAGCCACGTCGAGACGGTTCCACCGTACCGGGCCGCCGCCTCGGTGTAGAACGTGGGCGCGTGGAGGAACGGATGGAACAGGCTGTCGGTCTGGGGCCGCGTGCTCACGCCGTGGGCGTACGCCAGCCGCTCAGCGACGGCCCGCGCGAGGCGCCCACGCTCATCGGGGGGGAGATCGTCCAGGAGATCGAGCGCCGCGAGGGCCGCCGGGGACACGACCGAGGCGGGGGCTCCGTCGGGCGAGAGGCGATCCACGGGGAAGCCGTCCCGGACGTACTGCTCCTGCAGATCGGCGAGCAGGACGCGCGAGGTGTCGGCGTACCAGCGCGTGTCCTCGCGGCCGGAGACGCCCATGATCTCGGCATACACCCCAACGGTCCGGAGCGCTTCGTGGAGCGCCGCCTGCGCCTCGATGACGGCACCGCGCCGCTTCACGCCGCCCGTGGCCTCGCCCTGGTCCATCCACGCGGTCTGGCCGTCGCGGGAGAGCAGCCGTCCGTTCGCGAGGGCGTTGCCGTTGCGCGCGTCGTCCTCGTAGAGCCCACGCATGGCGAAGACGCTCTTGAACCAGAAGTCCTCGGCGCCCGTCACGAGGGAGCGGTCGCCGGTGGCGCGAACGTATGCGCCGCTTGATGCGAGGAAGAGGGGCGTCGCGTCGGCGGTCTCGAACCGTGCCTCACCGCCGGGCAGCACCGCGTTGGGTGCCCGACCGAGGCGGTCCACGCGGCGGTCGAAGCGCTGTGCATCGCCGAGGGCGGTCAGGAGCCCGCGCGCTGTCTCCCAGTCGCCGAGGCCGAGGAGGGCACGCACCGCCCCGGCGGTGGAGAGACCCGGCTGGGGCTCGGCGCCGGGTAGGCCGAGCGAGAGGAACGCGCGGGACGAGTCCCGGACGGTTAGACCGTCGAGCGTGACGGCCGCCCAGCGCATCGCGCGGTCGAACGCGGCATCCTCCGTCATCAGCGGGACCGCGTCCACGAGGGACACGAGACGGTCGGTGCGGCGCTGACGGAGATCGTCGGCGCGAGCCAGGACGACGCCTGCGAGGCTGTCCGCCTCGGTGGGGCTTCCGGCTGTGACGACGGCCACCCGGCCGGGCGTCTCGAAGGCCACCTCGCCGGGCACGTTGGCGGTGGCCCGTCCCGCCTCGGGGGACATCGCGAGATCACCGAGGCGGGGCGTCCCCCCCTCGGCGCGAATGGCGGTCCAGACACCCCCGCTGAACACGACCAGCGATTCCCCGACGGTCCGAGCGGAGTCCGCCGCCGCCGCCGTGCTCACCGCCGGACGGAAGGCGACCGCCCCGATGGAGTCGGCCGCGGTGACGAGTAGTGCCGCCGTGGAGTCCGCCGGGTCCACCAGCGTGATGCGCTCCACGAACCGCGCTCGGTCCTCGCCCTGGATCCAGTTCAGGAGTGCCCCCACTATGTCGGTCGTGTCTCGCTCCAGATACGCGCGCACGGCAAAGTCTGGCCGTGCCACGCCTCGGTGCCGGTCGTCTCCATCGAGCGCGATGGAGTCGGCATCGAGCCACCAACTCCACCCGTCCAGGATGCGCTGCCCGGCGAGCGTGAGGCCCATCGCGGGATCGTCCTGCGGCGCCGCGAGGGCGTCGTACAGAACGGTCGCGCCGCTCGTCTGCACGAAGGCGCGAGCTTCGCGGAGGGAGTCGGTCGAGGGTCTCGGGGGCACCTCCACGGCGAGCGCGGCGAGCGCGGCCGGCCCTTCGTTCGCAAGTTGGATCTCGGTCGGGTCCCCGCATCCGCCCGCGCACCCCGTCAGGGCGGCGGCCAGCACGAGGGCGAGGAGAAGAGGACGCGAGCGAGTCACGAGAGAATCAATAGGGGCGCCCCGCCCGCCTCGGTGGAGCCACGGGCATGCCCACAGAACCACCGAGGCGGGAAGAGCCACGCGAGAGACTCAGTACACCGACTCCGTCGCGTTCGTCCGATTGAGGAACGCCTGCGTGAAGGCGAACAGCACGCCGAAGATCACCATGCTCAGCGCCGCCGCCCAGCCGAACCGGTACATCGAGAAGGCCGCCTCGTAGACGTAGCTGACGAGGATGTGCGTCTGCTCGTTGGGCTCGCCTCCGTTGGAGACCAGCCAGATCACGTTGATGTTGTTGAAGGTCCAGACCGCACCGAGGGTGATGGCCGGGATCATCACCGGGCGGAGCAGTGGCGCCGTGATGCGGCGGAACTTGACCCACGCGCTCGCCCCGTCCACGTCCGCCGCCTCATACAACTCGCCGGGGATGGACTGGAGGCCACCCAGCGCGATCACCATCATGAAGGGAAAGCCCAACCAGACGTTGGTGATGATCGCCGCGATGAAGGCGCCCGTGGGGTTGGTCAACCACGCGACGGGATCTGCCGAGAAGAGCTGATTCAGGAACAGGTTGACCGCCCCGTACTCGAAGTTGAACATCCCCCGCCACGTCAGCGCGGTGATGTACTGCGGGACGGCCCACGGCAGGATCAGCAGGATCCGCCACGCGGGCTTGCCCTTGATAAACTTCTGGTGCAACACCACCGCCAAGAAGACCCCTAGCCCGACGTGGAACACCACGTTGACCAGGGTCCACACGATGGTCTTCCAGAACACGGTCCAGAACGCGGGCTCCACGAGCACGCTCGCGTACTGCCCGAGACCCACGATCTCCCAGTCGCGAAGGGTGTAGATGTTCGCGTTCGAGAGCGACAGCGCGACGTTATAGAAGAACGGGAACGCCACGACGGCCAGCACGATGAGCGCCGTCGGACCGAGGAGGAAGGCGAGAAAGAGCCGCTGGCGGGTGGCCTCGCTCATCCCGTTCCGCCTCGGCACCGAGGCGGGTGGGGTGCCGTTGGTCGGAGGGGGCGTCGTCGCCTCGATGGCGGCCGCTTCGGTGGGGGCACTCAGCATCGGGAGGGCGGGCTAGAGGGCAAAATCGGCGAGGCGCTTTTCCACCTCAGCCTGCATCCGTCGGGCGCCTTCCTCTCCGGTCACCTCGCCGTTCATGACGAGCTGGTACGGTCCCCGCATCCCGTCCCAGATCTGGCGGAGCGTGGGCGAGGTCGGCATGGGCAGGGTGTGCTCCAACTGCGCGAGGCTTTGCTGGAGGATGAGGTTGGACTCCATCACGCCGGACTCGCGGACGGACGTTCGGACGGGGATCGTGGAGATCTCGCGCGTCATCTGCGTCTGGATCTCATCGCCCGTCAGTTCGGACAACAGGGCGAGGACCGTCGGGAGCTTCCAGTCTGGCACGGCGGGATTGACCGAGTAGCCCTTCGCCGCCGCCATGGGTCGTGCCCAGACGCCCGCCGCTTCGTTGTACGGGATCGGCGCGAGGCCGTAGTCGATCCCGGAGTCGCCGTATCCGGCCCAGGCCCACGGCCCGTTGATGATCATC
>JBCCPW010000251.1:0-5950 GCA_039024735.1 Bacteroidota bacterium | reverse complement strand
CAGCGTGTGGCGATACGGCGCGAGGGCCGGGTCGTCGAGAAGCGCGCGAGCCCGCTCGGGGTCCAAGCGTGCCCACTCCACGTCGAAGAACAGCACGGACTGGCCGATCCGCGTGTACGCTTCGCGGACCGATTGCAGCAGCGCGCCCCGCGCGGGGTCCTCCGTCGCGGTGCTCCACGCGAGGTAGGCGTAGGTGTACGCTCGCCCGGCCCGGTCGTGCAGGTCGCCGAGGCTTTCCAGCGCAGTACCGAGGCGGGAGGCATCGAGGTCGGCGATGCGGCCTCGAAACTGCTCGCCGAACGCGGCGGCGTCCGCCTCGGTGGCGGTCAGAGCGGTGTGGAGCTCGTCCTCGGTCGGGTAGAGGTCGGTGAGGTCCCACCGGACCCCGTCTGCGCCGGTCGTGCGGGTCGATGGGGCGTCTGTCGTGGACATGAGCGAAAAGCTGAAAAACCTGAAAAGGGAAGCGCGAGGAGCCAGGAATCGCTACGTTCCGAAGGCGCGCGTGGCACCTGTGGAAGCTACGTCGCGCTCCCTCCGGACGGCTTTTCTCTCCCTTCCCGAGATCCCCTCATGGCCAAGGTCACCGAACTCAAAACCCGCGAGGACGCCGACGCGATGCTCGCGGCCTCCCACGAGGCGCCCGTCGCGCTCCTCAAGCACTCCATCGCGTGCCCCATCTCCGCACGCGGACAGGAGCAATTCGTCGGCCTCGAAGGCGACGAGGACCCCGAGATGTACGCCGTCGTGGTGCAGTACGCCCGCGATGTGTCGAATTATCTCGCGGAGGCGCTCGGCGTCAAGCACGAGACGCCCCAGGCCGTCATCGTCAAGGCGGGCGAGGCGGCGAGCGTGTTCAACCACCACCGCATCAAGACCGGCGACCTCCGAGAGGCCGCCCGTGCTGCCGCTGCCTAACCCCTGTGCTCCGCCCGCTCCTGCCCCTCGTCGTGCTTCTGGCCGTCTCCGCGTGCGGAGTCGAGCCGGAAGCCCCTGCCGCGCCCGCCTCGGGCCTGGCGGCGCCGACGTGGGTGATGACGGGGCCGGGCGGTCAGTTCTCCCTCGCCGATGCCGCTGGGCGACCCGTGGTGCTCCAGTTCGGCCCCGCCGAGGCGGAGGCCTGGAATGCGCTCGAAGAGGCTCACGCCGACCTCGAAGCGGCAGGCGCACTCGTCGTGGGTGCCGTCACCGAGGGGTCGCCGTCCTCGGTTCGCTTGCCGTTTGCGGCCGTCTCTGATCCCGAGGGCGCCGTCGCGGAGACGTATGGCTACACCGGCACGCCGCTCGTGGTGGTGATCGACGCGGAGGGACGCCTGCGCTCCCGAGGCGAGGCCATCGTCTCGGCCGATGAGTACTTCGACCTCGCGGCTGGTCCGCTGCTCGAAGTGGACGTCGTGGAGGCGCCGCTCTCCCCCGCATCGGAGATGCGAGAACCCGTCGTGGTGACGGCCGACGAAGCCCTCACGCTCGTCCGCGAGGGCGCCGCCCTGCTCGACCTTCGCCCCGAGGCGGACCGGGAGCGCGACGGCCCCATCGCGTACGCGCTCGTCTGTCCCGTTGAGCAGTTCGCCCGGGACGTGCTGCCCATGAACGCCCTCGTGCCGATCGTCCTGGCCGGGCCCGACTCGTTCGGGTTGGCCTCGGAGGCACTGGAATGGGGCTACCGCGAGGTTTACATCGTGGACGATGCCTCGGGTCTGGCAGACCCCGAGGCGGACCTGATCACGATTCCGGAGCCCGAGCCCCCTGCGAGCCGCCTGCCGGTCCGCCGCCGCGCGATTGGGTAGTGCTCCCGCCTCGGTGAGGGGTGACGGAAGAAAACAGTACTGAGGCGGAGCTAGATCGCGCCGGTGCAGCCGCCCAGAGCCCGATGTGGCGAATCCTCGACGCCCTCCTAGGCGCCCGCGATGGCGCCACCGACCAGCAGCACACCGATCCCGCTGAAGAACGCCAGCGCCCCGGTTTTTGCCTCGTCCCAGTGCAGCACGGTGAACACGAGAGCGACAGGGGCGAAAAGTAGACAGCCGAGGCCCCAAAGGATGCCGGTCTCAAAGGCGCGGAACACAACGTAGAGGAAGCCGACGGTGAAGGAGAGGGTACCCACGATGGCAAGGAGAAGGCCCACGGGACTACTGGGAGTTCTCATCTCGCATCGGGAGAACCGAGGAGCGTCTTTAGCTGGTGTTCGCCTCGGTGCCAAACCGCGGCTACTCACCGCGCTACCGCCGCGCTTTGCGCCGCCGATCTATTGACAGCTGGGTGAGCGCTCCAAGGGCAAAGAAGACAATCATGCAGAGGATGGCGAGCCAGCTGATGACGGTGTAGAGGCCCGATTCGGCGAGGCTGGCCTCGTGACGCGTTGTCCAAAACAAGACGTTGCCGATGACTGGCGCGATTGGGACGCCGTACCAGATGGTGTAGCAGAGCGCCCAGAGACATGGGTTCCGCTCGCTGCCGGGCGTGTCAAACACGAACGCAGACCCAAACTTGAGGACCGGCCACGCGAGAATGGAAAGAATGGCGGCGATGTTGAGGACCAGAAGGACAGGGGCCACGCGATGGTCGGCAGTTCTGAAACCTGCACTACCTCATGGTTCATTCTCAGGTTGCGAGCTGGAGAAGCGGTCTCTGATCCACCCGGGAGAGTTTTCCCGCCTCGGTGCGGAGGTGAACATGCCACGCACCGAGGCGGAGGGAGAGGCTACGCCGCCTCCAAGAACAGCGCACCGAGGGGTGGCAGCGTGAGGTCCAGACCCGCCGGGCGCCCGAACGGACCGCCGGTCGTCGCTGTGACGAGGGCCCCCGCCTCGGGACCGGCGCCAGATCCGCCGAACGCGAGATCGTCACTGGTGAGGAGCACGCGCCAGTCGCCTGCCGTCGGGACGCCCACCCGGTAGCCCTCGCGCACGACGGGCGTCGCGTTGAGGACGACGAGGACCGTCCGGCCGTCGTGGCGGCGGAGGTAGGGGAAGACGCTGTTCTCGCGGTCCCCGTAGTCGATCCACTCGAACCCGCTGGGGGTGTCGTCCCAGAAGGCGGGGTGCTCCCGGTAGAGTCCGAAGACCGCCCGCACCCACGCCATCACCCCGGCGTGCATGGGTCCCCGGAGCGCGTCCCAGTCCACCTGACCGTCGTGGTTCCACTCGTGGCCCTGGCCCATCTCCTGGCCCATGAACAGCAGGGGCTTTCCGGGATGCCCGACCATGTGCGAATAGAGCAGCCGGAGGTTGGCGGCCTTCTGCCAGTCGTCGCCGGGCATCTTCTCCCAGAGCGAGCCCTTGCCGTGCACCACCTCGTCGTGGGAGAGCGGAAGGGCGTACTGCTCGGAGAACGCGTAGGTGAGCGGAAGGGTCAGCGTGTCGTGGTGGTACTTCCGGTGGACGGGGTCTTCGGAGAAGTAGCTGAGCGTGTCGTGCATCCAGCCCATGTTCCACTTGTAGAGGAAGCCGAGGCCGCCCTGGTCGGTGGGGCGCGTGACGCCGGGCCACGCCGTCGACTCCTCGGCGAGTGTCATCGCAGTGGGGTGTGCGGCGAAGACCTCGGCATTCAACCGCTGGAGAAGCGTGATGGCCTCCAGGTTTTCGTTGCCACCAAACGCGTTGGGCGAAAACGCCTCGCGGGAGTAGTCGCGGTAGAGCATGCTCGCCACGGCATCCACGCGGAGCCCATCGATGTGGTACTCCTCTAGCCACCATCGCGCGGAGGAGAGCAAGTAGTTCTGGACCTCCGGGCGACCGTAGTCGAAGACGAGCGTGCCCCAGTCCGGGTGCTCGCGCATGAGCGGATCGGCGTACTCGAAGAGCGGCTCGCCGTCGAACTCGGCGAGGCCCTGCGGGTCGGGCGCGAAGTGCGCCGGGACCCAGTCCAGGATCACCCCAAGGCCGCGTTGGTGAAGCCGGTCCACGAGGTACTTGAAGTCGGCGGGGGAGCCGTAGCGGAAGGTCGGCGCGAAGAAGCCGAGGGCCTGGTAGCCCCACGAGCCGTAGTACGGATGCTCCAGGATGGGCATCAACTCCACGTGCGTGAACCCGAGGCCGAGGGCATGATCCGCGAGCGGATCGGCCATCTCGCGATAGGAGTAGCTGTCTCCGTTGGGGTGGCGCTTCCACGAGCCGGGATGGACCTCGTACATGGCGACGGGTTTGCGGAGCGTCTCGGGGCCTTCGCGCGAGGCCATCCAGTCGGCGTCGCCCCAGTCGTAGCTCAGGTCCGCCACGACGCCCGCGAGGCCGTCGCTCGGGCTTCCGGTTGTGCTCGGGGGCTCCATCTCGAAGGCGAACGGGTCCGTCTTGGACCAGCGCCCGCCCCAGCGTCCGATGCTGAACTTGTACGTCGCGCCCACCTTGACGCCTCGCGCATAGACGCGCCACAGCCCGGCCCCGACGCGCTTCATCGGGTGGCGGTCGGGGTCCCAGTCGTTGAAGTCGCCCACAACGGAGACCACGTCGGCGCGAGGCGCCCAGACGGTGAACCAGACGCCGCCTCGGTTGGGGTGGGCGCCGAGGCGGCGAAAGGCGTCGGTGTACTCGCCGCGTTCCCAGCGGTGGAGGTCGGAGGTCGGGAAGGTGCGCACGGGCAGGGGAAGCAAGAGGGAGGCGGAAGGCTACGCGCGATGGACCGGAAGGGGCCGTGAAGCGAAGCGCTCCCGAACCGAACGGTTCCGCCTCGGTGCCGAGGCGGAGAGAGCCGGGAGGTTGTCGGTGGACGTACTCTTCGGCATGTGGCGTCCTCTCCTTTGTCTCCTTGCGGTCGGCCTCGCAGACGCGGTGGCCGCCCAGCCCGTTCTCCAGATCCACGAGGTCGTGTCCAACAACGCCACCAGCGCTTTGGACGAGGATGGCGACGCCTCAGACTGGATCGAGGTGGCCAACTTGGGCACCGAGGCGGTCGATCTCGCGGGTATCGCGCTGTCGGACGATCCCGACCGGCCCCGTCGGTGGGTGTTCCCGAGCGGGACGCTCGCGCCGGGAGGCATCGTCCTCGTCTTCGCGTCCGGCAAGGACCGTGCGTCCTCTGTGCTCCACACGTCGTTTCGGCTTCGCGCCGAGGGCGAGACCCTCACGCTGACGGCGGCAGACGGCCAACGCCTCGATACCGTCGATCTGCCGACCCTGCCCGCCGATGTCTCGTTCGGCCGCGATCCAGCGGGCGACTGGGTCTACTTCTCCCCGCCGACGCCCGGGGTGCTAAACGGCACCGGGGCTACTCGGATCGCCTCCCGCCCGACGCTCGTGCCCGCTCCGGGGCGCCACGATGGCCCGGTCGAGGTCGTACCCGAGGCGGGGCATCCCGAGGAGATGCTACGGTACACGCGAGACGGGTCGATTCCTACCGACACATCACCTGAAGTGACCGGGCCTATCATCCTGTCGCAGAACGGACTCGTGCGGGTCCGCGCGTTCCGAGAGGGTCGCCTCCCCGGGCCGGTGAGGACCGGTACGTACCTGATCGGGGAGCCTCGCGATCTCCCGGCTGTTGCGCTGGCCGTCGATCCTGTCGACCTCTACAGCCGTGCGTCGGGGGTGTTCAACCTGTTCAACCTCTACCAGGATCTGGAGGCGGCGGCTCATCTCGCGCTGATCGACGCCGAGGCGGACATCCCCGATCTCGACGCCAACGTGGGGCTGCGCCTCCACGGAGGGTTCAGCCGACGGTACCCGCAGAAATCCGTCGCGCTGTTCGCGCGGGAGCGCTACGGCACCGAGGCGATCACGGGCGCGCTCTTCCCGGATCGACCTCGCGAGGCGTATCAGGCAGTGGTCCTTCGCAACTCCGGACAGGACTGGTACTTCTCCATGATGCGCGACGGCCTCATGCAGACGCTTGTCTCGGGTCTCGACGTGGACGTGCAGAGCTATCGCCCGATGGCAGCCTATCTCAACGGGGCGTACTGGGGACTCCTCAACTTGCGAGAGCGGACCAATGAGCACTACCTCGCGATGCGTCACGGCGT
>JBCCPW010000250.1:0-5953 GCA_039024735.1 Bacteroidota bacterium | reverse complement strand
CGTCTTCCACCGCCCGAGCGACGGGGCCTTTTTGCAAGCCAACCCGAGCGTGACGCCGCTCCGGGCCATCTTTCAGAGTGGCGCCGAGGCGTCGGTGTTCGTCCGCCCCACGTGGCAAGAGCTCGACGCCACCGAGGCGGGGGTCTTCCGTCCCCTCGGCGCAGAGCTTGCGGCCGGGTCGTATCGGTACGTCCAGGTCGGCGCGGCACTCACCTCCGATCCCTCGCGGCGGATCACCGGCAGCGTGGAGGCCTCCACAGGCGGCTACTTCGATGGCCGCCTCACGACAGTCGAGGCGACCGCTAGTGCAGCGCCGTCGCCTCGGCTGGCAGTCGCGCTCCGCTACGAGCTAAACGACGCGCGCCGCCTCGGTGTGGACGCCCTCGACGTTCGAAGTCACCTCCTCGGCGCGAACGTGCGCGTTGCCCTCTCTCCGAGGCTCCAGGCCACGGCGTTCTGGCAGTACAACTCGCTCGCTGACCTGGCCTCGCTCAATGCACGCGTGTCGTGGGAGTTTGCCCCGCTCTCGTTCGTCTACCTCGTCGTCAACGACTCGCGGTTCTACGTGCCGACGACGGATCGGATGGCGATGCCGGATGCGTTTCTCTCAGAACAGCAGGGCGTGCTGAAGGTGACCTACCTCCGGCAACTGTGATCTCCCGCCTCGGCACCGAGGCGGGCAACCGAGGCGGCTCGTCTCGCGGTGGATCCGTATCGTGCACGATGGCCCGTCTCCTCCCCCTCGCGGCGCTCCTGACGCTCGCGGCCTGCACCTCCACCCGCCCGGATCCCCCCGCCCCGCCTGCGCCCCCGCCCGAGGCGGTGGTCCGTCCCACGCCGCCCGCCTCGGTGACGGTTTCACCAGAGGCCATCGCGACGGACGCCCTTGACGACCTCCTCACGAGGTGCGCCCGGACAGGCTGCCCGCTCTCGCTCCCCCCCTCGGTGCAGTTACAGGACCTGACGCTTGAGGCGGACACTGTCGGCGTTCACCTCAGCGCGGAGACTGCCACCCTGGTCTGGCGCGAGGAAGAAGTCGCGACGTTCCGGGCCCAGATCGAAGAGGCCGTCCGCGAGGCGGCACCCGGAGCAGCCGTCGGCATCGTGGTCGCGGCCGATGGCGGGCCGATCCCGCTGGGGACGCTCGCGAGCCCGGAGATGTCGAGGCGACCGCAAGCCGAGGCGTCCGACGGCCCCGCCCCGCTCGTCCGGCGCTTGGACGCCCACGGGCGTATCACCGCCGGGCTTCAGGACCGCCATCTCGCCGTGTGGGCCAGCCACGGCTGGTACTACGAGCCCACGCTGGACCGCTGGGAGTGGCAACGCGCCCGGATCTTCACGACCATCGAGGACCTGCTCCCGTACGCCTTCATCCACCGCCACCTCGCGCCAATGCTGGAACGCGCGGGCGCCGTGGTCCTGATGCCACGCGAGCGAGACCCGCAGCCTCTCCAGTCCATCGTGGACAACGACGGGCGCGACGACGGGCGCTACGCGGAGCGCGGTCGCTGGACCCGCGACGGAGAGGGCTTCGCGCATCGTCCGCCCTACCGAGACACCACCAACCCCTTCACGCTCGGCACCGCCCGGCAGGCCGTCGCCGACCGAACCGCCTCGGCGGAGGCGGTGTGGATCCCCGATCTCACCGAGGCGGGAGAGTACGCCGTCTACGTCTCCTTCCGGCACGGCCCGGACCGCGTGGAGGACGCCCAGTACACGGTCCGGCATGCGGGTGGCGCCACCCACTTCGCGGTCAACCAGACGATGGGCGGCTCGACGTGGACCTACCTCGGGACATTCCGCTTCCCCGAGGGCCAGGACGCCACGCGCGCCAGTGTCACCCTCACCAACGCCAGCGCGACGCCCGGCCGGATCGTGAGTGCGGACGGCGTGCGGTTCGGCGGTGGGATGGGCGAGATCGAGCGGAACGGCGAGACGAGCGGACGCCCGCGCTTCGTGGAGGCGGCACGCTACTACGAGCAGTTCGCGGGCTTCCCTGCCGAGACCGTCTACAACGTCTCCGGCGAACTCGACGACTACAAGGACGACTACCAGAGCCGAGGCGAGTGGGCCAACTACGTGCGGGGCGCCCCCTTTGGCCCAACCGGGGACCGGAACGTGCCGGGCCTCGGCGTGCCCGTGGACCTGGCCTTCTCCTTCCACACCGACGCCGGGCGCGTCTTCGACGGATCCGTCATCGGGACGCTGCTCATCATCAACACGCGCGGGATGGACACCACCGGGATCTTCCCGGACGGGCGCTCGCGCCGCCTCAACCGCGAACTGGCACGCATCACGCGAGACGAGATCACCGGCGACCTTCGCGCCGGGTGGAAGGCGGACTGGACCTACCGCGACACCTGGGACCGAGGCTACTCCGAGGCGACCCGGCCCAACATGCCGTCGCTGCTGCTGGAGTTGCTCTCGCACCACAACCCGATGGACATGCGGTTCGCCCTGGATCCGCGATTCCGCCACGACGCCTCGCGCACGCTCTACAAGGCCATCGGGCGGTTCCTCGCGGCGCAGGACAGCAGCACGTTCGTGCCGCAGCCACTCCCGCCCACACACCTCGCGGCCTCGTTCGAGGGCAACGCCGCACGGCGGGTGGTACGGGTGCAGTGGCGCGCACAGGAAGACCCCCTAGAGCCCGACGCACGGCCGCTCCGCTACGTGCTCTACCGCCGCCTCGGTGACGCGGGCTGGGACAACGGCACCCCAGTGGACGGCACCGAGATCGCCATCGCCCCGCCGCCCGTCGGGCAGGTGCTGAGCGTGCGGGTCTCGGCGCTCAACGCGGGCGGTGAGAGCGAGGCGAGCGAGGCGCTGGCCGTCGGCCTCGGGCGCGACGCGAGCGTCCCCGTGCTCGTCGTCTCAGGGTTCGACCGAATCGCGCCACCGGCGTTCGTGTCCGAAGGAGACGTTGTCGGGTTCGACCGCAACGAGGACGAGGGCGTCCCGGACGGCCTCGACGTGCACACCGTCGGCGACCAGTACGAGTTCGACGTGACCGAGCCGTGGGTGGACGACGACCAACCGGGCCACGGCGCCTCCAACGCCGACCTCGAAACGACGGTCTTCCTCGGCAACTCGCGCGATTTCGTCGCGGTCCACGGCGCGAGCCTTCTGGCGGCGGGTCGTTCCTTCGTCTCCACCTCGGACGAGGCCGTGATGAACGGGGACACCCGCCTCGATGCCCCGCTGGTCGTCCTCGCGATGGGCGAAGAGAAGACCACCCTCAGCCCCGACACGCTTCGCGGGCCAGAGTTCGCGGTCTGGCCTCCCGCCTTCCGCGATTCTCTCCGCGCCTTCGCCGAGGCGGGCGGTCGCCTCTTCGCCTCCGGCGCCTACCTCGGCTCCGACGCCGCCGGGGATCGCGAGGCAGAACAGTTCCTTTCTGACGTGCTCGGCGTGCAGTGGCGCACGGAGCACGCCGCCGTCACGGGTGCCCTCGTGGCCTCCAGCCCTCAGCTTCTGCGCCTCAACGCCACCGCCCGCTACAACGTGGAGTACCGCCGCGACCTCTACCGCGTGGAGGCTCCCGATGGCCTCGTGCCCGCGTCACCGCTCGGGACCGTCGCGCTGCGGTACGCGGAGAACTCCATCGCGGCGGCGGTGGTGAGCCCGGGCGCCGTCGTGCTGGGCTTTCCGTTCGAGTCCATCCCGGACGCGGACACACGCGACCGGCTCATGCGGAACGCCCTCCGCGCACTCGACCGGGGCCCCCGGCAACCCTCGGCCGACCGGTGACTCCACCCGCCTCGGTCACGAGGCGGGACACCGAGGCGGGACGGCGGGCTACAGTTCGCTCGCGATGGCCACTCGGATGTCCTCGGGCAACCGGCGTCCCTGCGGGAACGTCTGCGCGCGACTCTCGAAGCTCTCGTAGGCAAACGGCTGGACGTAAATCTGCTCGAACGCCGCAGAGCCCGTCTGCGTGGACACGTCTAGGACGTACCCCCCTTCGGTGGTCTGGTTGATGCGTTCCACCCGGAGCCCGCCCTGGCGAAGTGCATCCCGAGCCGCGACTGCAACGGCCCCTGCGGAGGCTTGGAAGTAGCTCCACTCGGTCGCGTCGGGCACCCCGAACGCTTCGTCGATGGAGGCACAACCGGAGAGGAGAGAGATCGCGAAGAACGCAGCGGCGATTCGGAGCATGGCAGGTGCAGGAAGCGGGAGGCACACGGTACGAACGGAGCCGCACGCAGGTCCGGTCCCGTCACGGAGGGGACGCGAGACTGCCCTCCCCCACCGTCCGCATGAGGCACGCCGCGCACGACGGACAGCCTCCCGAGAACTGGCCCGACCGGCGGACCGTCTCGGGCACCGCCTCTCTCGCGAGGGGCGCCCAGCCACGCGAGAGAAAGAACCGCTCGGCCGTGTCGGTGAGGAGCACGAGCGTTGAAAGCCCTGTGCCTCGGGCATGGTCGAGCGCCGCGCGCTCCAACGCACCCCCCAGGCCACAGCCTCGGGCCTCCGGTGCGACCGCCAGCGACCGGAGCAAACCCCAGGAACCGTACGGCTCCACCGCCACGCACCCCACCACTCGCTCCGCCTCGGTGGCAACGCGAAAGCACTCCACGTGCTCGGGCGCGAGGTCCGAGGTGGGCAGACCCGAGGCGGTCAGCAGACCGAGAATCGCGGGCCAGTCCGCCGACCGAGCCCGGCGGATGCGCTCAACCGAAGGTGACATCGAGCCAGGCGCGGATCTCCTCGCGCACCTCCGCGAAAGCGCGGCGACGGTCGTCGTCGGTCCCGTCCACGGCGGAGGGATCGCGGAAGGCATGGTGGAGGTTGCGGTCGCGGGCGGGGACATACGGACACGCCTCGCGCGCGTGGTCACAGACCGTCACCACCACGTCCGGCACGAGGCCGCCCAGATCGTCCAGGGTCTTGGAGGTGTGCGCGGACGGATCGATCCCGATGTCGCGCAGCGCCTCCGCCGCGAGCGGATGCACACCCCGTGCGACGGTCCCGGCGCTCATCGCGCGGAAGCGGTCGCCGTGGCGCTGGCGGAGCAGCCCCTCCGCGAGTTGGCTGCGGGCCGAGTTGTGGGTGCAGACGAAAAGCACCAGCGGACGGGCGTCAGCAGCAGTCATCGGAGCAGGCGCGGAGCCCGGTCAGCAGCGACGCGAGCGCCTCGTGCGCCTCGGCGAGGCCGTCAGAGCGGAGGCAGTAGCAGGTGCGGGGGCCGTCCACTGTGCCCTTCACGAGCCCGGCTTCGCGGAGCACCTTGAGATGCTGCGAGACGGTGGATTGCGCAAGGCCGACGACCTCCACGACCTCGCCGCAGAGGCATTCGCCGCGCTCGCCGAGCGCCTGGAGCACACGAAGCCGCGCCGGGTGCGCAAGGGCCTTGGCCGTGGCCGCGAGGGAATCGAAATCGGTCATGGGACAAGAGGTGGCCCTTCCCAGCGACCCACCGAGGCGGACCGCCGAGAAGAGCCGTCAGGTGTGCGCGCTAGTCGCGGCAGCAGTCGCACGTGCCGCAGCACTCGGTGTCGGAGCAGCAGTCGCACGGGCAGGAGGAAACGACGGTCATGGGACGAGGGGTAGGTGGAACAAGGCGGCGACAATCGTCCATCGCCGATCAACGATAAGCCGATTCGCTTGCCCGTGTCAACCCCTCCAGTTGACGCTTGTACCTCCGCCCCACGACGGCAAGCAGCGGCCACAGCAGGAAGTAGACCAACCCGGCCAATGGCGACAAGACGACCGGCAAGGCGAACGCCAGCAAAATCGCGGCCAGCGCCACCCCCACGTGGACCCACCCGAAGGCCACGCGCTGCCGCGTCATCACGCGTTCGGTCTCGCTCAGGTCCAGACGGTCCGCCTCGGTGAGGGCATGGCGGTAGAGCAGCGTGAAGAGCGCGAACACCGCCGCGTACCCGCCGGAGTAGATCAGCGACAGCCACGGCGCCTGCTCGAACGTGATCACCGAGGCGATCTCGGG
>JBCCPW010000249.1:0-5959 GCA_039024735.1 Bacteroidota bacterium | reverse complement strand
GACCGCGTCAGCGCCGCATGAGCGGATGCGTGCTCACGCTCGTCTCGGTCGCCACCCGGACGGCGTACCAGCCCGGCGCCAGGCGCGAGAGGTCCAGCGCCACGCGATGGGGACCGGCACCGAGGCGGCGGTCGCCCGCCCGCCACACCTCCCGCCCGAGAGCGTCCACGACGGACACCCTCACGTCGGTCGGTGTCGTCACGGAGAACGAGACCGTCGCGGCGCCCGCCGTGGGGTTCGGCGCGACGGTCAGCCGGGTTTGCACGACGCGGTCCGCCTCGGCGGAGGTTCCAATTGGCGCCACGGTGATGGTCATCGGGGAGGCCATCACGGCGAGCGTGGCGTCTTGCTCCGCCTCGGTGAGCGGGGTGGGGGAGAGGAGCACGGTCCGCGTGGAGCGCATCACGGTGGACGACCCGAGGCGGGGATCCGTGCTCGGGACCGACTGCGGAATCCAGAGGCCGGATTGCCCGAGCGCAGCACCATCGCCTGTGCATTGCCTCGGGGGGTTCTGGTCATCGTCGGCGTAGTAGAGCACTGGCTCGAACCCATCGGCGGTGGTCTCGATCTCGTGGCGCGTGAGGAGAGAGCCCATCGGGCCGGTCAGCGTTTCCCATTCCAGCGGCGTGCCGTCGCTCACGTCCGCGTCGGGGACGCCGTCCACCGCGACTCCCACCGAGGCGGTGTTGGCGCGATACGTCATCCCGCGAGCGGCGTCCGTGTAGTCCATCAGGTCCATCACGCCCGGGATGGCGTGGACGCGGAGGGCCGTCGTGCTCACGACGAGGGCGGGGTAGAACACGTCCGTCCGCTGCACGAGCGGGCCGCTGTTGAAGCCCACCACGGAGCGGAGCGCCCGGACCGGTCCGTCTCGGTTGACTACGAAAGCGCCCTCGCCGCGCGATCCGGTGGTCTCGTGGCGGTCGCAGTCGCCGGGGGCGAAGAGCACTTTCCGGCGGTCGAGGAGATCGGGGCCGTAGGTGCCCTCGCCGTCTGCAAGCGCGAGGCCATCGAGGATCCAGCGGTCCGAGAAGTGGAGCGCGTAGGCGCCCGTCTCGACAGTCGTCGCCTCGGGATTGGCTCCGAGGGCGTCGCCTACGGGCGAGCCTCCGTCCGAGTCGCCCCCGGCGACATCGTAGGTGGTCAGGTAATCGCCCGAGAGCAGGTCGAAGGTGTAGCGGATGAGGTCCTGCCCGGCGGAGGGATCGAGCGAGCCGTCGTGGGCGGCCAGGTAGAGGAACGCACTCTCGCCGTCGGCGGTGATCTCCACCTCGGTGCGGGTGCCGGGGATGCTGCCGGGCGGATCGGGCACCGAGGCGGGCGCGCGTCGACCCGCATCAGCGGCGAGCAGCACGATTTCGTCGTCGCCGTCGAGCGCCGGGTCGGGGTCGGGCCCGACGAACGTGCCCGCGTCCGTGTAGAACGTCTCCACGACCTGTCCCGTCAGCGCGATGCAGAACAGGACGCTCTCGCAATCGAAGGGATCGAGGGCTCCGAACGCATCGCCGAGGTCGATCGTCGCGCGCTCGTCCACCTGGACGGGCACGGCGGCCCAGTCGGTGCCGGTCCACCGGAACGCGGCGATTTCCGCTGGGGCGCGGCCGAGCAGGTCCGGCGCGAGGGCCGCCTCGATGACGACCGGCTCGTGGGCCCGCCCGGTGAGTTGGGCCGAGGCAGGGACGGCCGCGAGGAGGAGCAGGAAAACAAGCAGGCGCACGGGTTCAGGAGGCGGTGCCGCACGATACGGCGGATCGCAGGTTGGCTTCCGCCTCGGTGCTTGAATGAGAGACACCGAGGCGGGCGGAGACCAGCGGGCACGCCACCAAAGTGCCCCTACGGTGGGTGCTGCGCAGGGGGGCGCGAGTCTAGCGTGGCGGTTTGCTTCCCGGAACCCGGAACCCGGAACCCGGAACCCGGAACCCTACACCGCCTCCAGCGCCCGCTCCAGGTCCGCGATCAGGTCCGCCTCGTCCTCCACGCCCACGCTCAGGCGGATCAGAGAATCGGGGAGCCCGGCCTTGCGACGGACCTCCGCTGGGATGCTCCCGTGCGTCATGCTCGCGGGATGGCTCACGAGGCTCTCCACGCCGCCCAGGCTCTCGGCGAGTGCGAACACCTCGGTGCTCTGCATCACGCGGATGGCCGTCTCCAGCCGGTCGTCTTCCAGCACAAACGAAACCATCCCGCCGAAGCGCCGCATCTGGCGCGCGGCCGTCTCGTGGCCGGGATGATCCTCGAACCCCGGGTAGCGGACGTGTCCCACCGTCGGGTGATCGCGGAGGAAATGCGCGACCGCCTTGGCGTTGTCGCAGTGGCGCTCCATCCGCAGGTGCAGCGTCTTCGTGCCGCGAAGCTGGAGGAAGCAGTCCATCGGGCCGGGTACGGCGCCGACCGACTTGATGAGGAACCGAAGGCGCTCGTTCCACTCGTCGTCGCTCGTCATCACCACGCCGCCCACGAGGTCTGAGTGACCGCCGAGGTACTTCGTCGCGGAGTGGAGCACCAGATCCGCACCGAGGCGGAGCGGCTGCTGGAGGTACGGGCTCGCGAAGGTGTTGTCCACGACGACGGTGATGCCCCGTGCCCTCGCGCGCTCTGCCAACGCCGCGATGTCGAACACGCGCAGCAGCGGGTTGGTGGGCGTCTCGATCCAGAGCAGCTTCGTGTTCTCGCGAAAGAGCGCGTCCACGTCCGCCGGATTCTGGAGGTTGGCGAACGAGAACTGGAGGCCCCACGGCTCGCGGACCTGGGTCATCAGGCGGTACGTGCCGCCGTAGAGGTCGTCCGTGCTCACGACGTGGTCGCCCGGGCGGAGGCACGCCAGGATCGCGTCGATGGCGGCGACGCCGCTCGCGAAGCAGATGCCGTGCGTGGCGCCCTCCAGCGCGGCGAGGTTGCCCTCCAGCGCGGTGCGCGTCGGGTTGCCCACGCGGGCGTAGTCGTAGCCCTGGTGCACGTCCGGCGCCGACTGCACGTAGGTACTTGTCTGGTAGATCGGCGTCATGATGGCGCCGGTGGACGGGTCGGGCGTTTGCCCGGCGTGGACGGCGAGGGTGCCGAAACGGGCGTCGGAAGGAGCGGGCATCGAGATCGGGAGGGGCGAGCGTTCCCGCCTCGGTGGGTCGTGGCAGGACCGAGGCGGGAGAATCGGAACGTAGAACGTAGCGACGCCCCGTGGGGCGTCGTCGAGTCGTGGGGCGCCCCGGTGGTACGTCCGCATGTGCGGACCGAGGCGGACAGAAACGAACGAGGGGGCACAGCGACGGCCGTGCCCCCTCGGGGATGGTCAGAGCAGGCGGGCTCAGTTCATCGTCACGCCCGCGCACTCGGCGGCCTCCTCGGCCTCGCCGGCGCGGCCGAGCGAGTTGTAGATCTGGAGGAGCGTGTTGCAGACGGCCGGACGGCCGTCGTCGTCGGTGAGTTCGCGGGCCGTCTCCAGCGCACCGAGGGCGGAGTCCAGAAACTCATCGCGCTGGGCGATGAGCGCGTCGTACTCCTCCTGCTGGCTGAGGTCGAGCTCGCCCGCCTCGGTCTCCACGCGTCCGGCCTCGCGGACGTTCGCCACACCGAGGTTGTAGTACGCGTCGGCGTTCTCCGAGTCGAGGTCTGTCGCGGCCTCGAACTGCTCGATTGCCTCGCCGTAGCGTTCCACGTTGAGAAGCAGCGTGCCGTAGTTGTAGCGGATGAGCGGGTCGTCCGGGTAGTTCTCGACCTCCTCCTCGAACTCGGCCACGGCGCGGTCGGTCTGGCCGCTGGAGGCGAGGGCGTTGAGGTACTCCTGCTGGACGCGGTCGTAGTCCTCGCTGATCTCCGGGACGGTCTCGCGAGCGGCGCTGAGCACGTCGAGGGCGTCAGACGCGCGGCCCTGCTGGAGATAGGCGCGCGAGAGGTAGATCGACGCGTTAGCATCGGCCGGATCCAACTCCACGGCCCGCTGGAGGGCGGTCGCGGCCTCCTCGGCGTTCTCTCCGATGAGGTGCGAGAGCCCAAGGCCGAAGTGCGACGCGGCCGAATCCGGCGCGATGGCGGCGGCGGCAGCGAAGAGTTCAGTCGCCTGAGACGCCGGGGTGGCGTCGCTGCGGATGGAGTTGTTGCCGCTGTTCATGAGGGTCGCCCAGGCGAACCGTGACATTTGCATCACGTCCGGGTCTGCAGGGGCCACACGCTCGGCCGTCATCACGGACTGCCGGAGCTCGTCGGCGTTCTCGGCTTTGCGGACGAGGGGCGCGTTCTCGATCTGGGTGGAGAGAACCTGCACCTTGAGCGTCAGGGCCTCGACGTTCTCAGGGTTCGTCTCCAGCGCGATGTTGAGCTGTTCGAGGGCTTCGTCGTAGTTGTCCTGCTGGAGGGCCAGCTTGGCGCTCTCCACGTTCGGGTCGCTGGAGCACGCGGCGGCTCCGCCGAGCAGAAACGCGAAGGTGAGCAGGACGGGGAGAAGGGAGGATCGGGATCGCATGGCGTTGTCGGGTAGGGGGGCGCGGGCCTGATGTGGTGGGCGGGGAAACACGGGAAAGCTACGCGAACCTTTTACGTCCGTCCGATTCTCATGGTCCCAGTGTCTCCCCTCGCGCCGTATGCGGCCGTCTCTCCGCGCGTTTCTCACCGACCTCATCGACTACGCGGGGCTGTTTCCCCCAGCCTTGCTGGACCTCGCGCCTGCCATCGCGAACCACCTGCGGTACCGAGGCGGACCGGACGCGTGGATGCTCGGCCGCTTCATTATCCCGGCGGCGCGTCTGGACGATCTCGCGCCTCACGTCGTAGACGCACCGGGGTCCCCGGTGGCCCTCAGCGTGCTGGGGCTCCGGGACGTGACCGGTGGAATCGGTGACGTGCTCTCGGCGACTCGCGAGGCGGCACTGAGCTTCGAGGCCCAGAACGAGCGAGCGGTGTGCGATGCCTTCGAGCTTCGCGCTTCTGCATCGGACGTGGACGCCGGGCTGGCCGGTCCGCTCACCGAGGCGGGTCTGGGGGAGCGCGACCTCGTCGCGGTGGAAGTGCCGCTCGTGGGCGACGCGTACGCCGCGGACCGCATCGAGCACGCCGCGCACAGCCTCGCGGAGACCAACGCCCGCCTCGGTCGCCAGGCGGTCGGGCTCAAGCTCCGCTGCGGCGGCGTCACGCCCGACCTCGTGCCGAGCGTGGAGCGCGTCGCGCACGCCATCGTGGCCTGTCGCGAGGCGGGGGCGCCGTTCAAGGCGACGGCCGGTCTCCACCATCCCGTCGCCAACCACGATGCGGCTGTCGGGACCCAGATGATGGGGTTCGTGGGCTTCTTCGGCGGGGCCTGCCTCGCGCACGCCCACCGCCTCGATGCCGACGCACTGGCCGAGGTGCTGGACGACGCGGAGGCCTCCCACTTCACGTTCGACGACGAGTTCGCGTGGCGCTCGCTTCGCGTCGCCCCCGAGACCATCGCGCGGGTCCGCCAGACCGCCGCGCTCTCGTTCGGCTCGTGCTCCTTCGACGAGCCCCGCGAGGATCTCCGCGCGCTGGGCTGGATGGGGGCAGCCTGAACCGACGCTCCTGCCTGCTCCCCCATACAGACGCCCGGCCCGGTGTCTCTTCCTTTCCCTCCCTCGTTCCATGCAGCCCTTTCTCGACCTCCCCTCCGACACCGGCTTCGGCCTCGCGAACCTCCCATACGGCGTGTTTTCCACCGCCGCCGACCCCTCGCCCCGTGTGGGCGTCCGCCTCGGTGACCACGTGGTGGACCTCGCCCACCTCGAAGCCCACGGTCTTCTCGCCGTGCCCGGCACCGAGGCGGATCCGGTCTTTCGCGGGACGCTCAACCGGTTTATGTCGCTCGGGCGCGGGGCGTGGGACGCCGTCCGCGAGAGGCTGCAGGATCTCTTGAGCGCCGAGGGCTCGGCCGATCTTCGCTCCTCCGAGGCGCATCGCGAGGCGGCCATCGTTGCCCTCGCGGATGTGACGATGCATCTCCCAGCTGCCATCGGCG
>JBCCPW010000248.1:0-5973 GCA_039024735.1 Bacteroidota bacterium | reverse complement strand
GGGGGCACGAGGGCCGAGAGCGCCAGCCAAGGGGCGAGGCTCCGAGAGTACACCCCGGCCGTCTCCCACTCCGCCCCGAACACGAGCGCGAACAGCATCGGGCCGACGAGCGCCGCCGCTGCTACCGGGTAGGCGATCCATCCGACGAGCCCCCGGAACGTGTCGCGAGTCAACGCCGCGAGCGTCCCGCCTCGGTGCGCCTCCGCCGCGTGGACCCCGTACACCTGCCCGACGGAGTCGGCGACGAGCGCGAGAGGTACGAGGACGGCCATCGAGGCGAGCCCGAAATACCCGACCGTCGCGGTGCCGAACCACGCGCCGAGCGCCAGCGGTGGCAACCTCGCGCCGATCTGCCCGAGGGCACTCGCCGGGAGACCGAGGCGGGGAAACCGGGAGTACCGCCGCGCGACGCGCGCGACCTCGGCGGGGACCAACTCACGAAGGACGCCCTGCCGAAGCGTCGGCACCACCAGCACGAGCGCGAAGGCGACCGCGCCTGCCGCGACGCCTGCCACGAGACCGGCCGCCTCGGTGCCTGCCCCGGCGAGTTGAACGCCGACCGTCGCGAGGCTCTGCGCCCCGATGCCGACGGCGATCAACCGGAACGCGTGGGTCCGCCCGAGCCACGCCTGCGCGCCGTTGCCGTAGGCGAACAGCAGGGCCACGAGCGGTACCCACGGTACGAACGGGCGGAGGTCGGGTGCTCCCAGCGCCTCCGCGATGACCTCACGGGGCACAAGCGCGAGCGCCGCGATCCCGCAGACCGCCAGTGCCGCCCCCCACGCCAACGCCACGACCGCGTGCGCGTCCTCGTGTCGCTCGGGAAGGACAACGGCATCCTCGTACCGGAGCGTCGCCAGAACCGACAGCAGAGATGCCATCGCGACGAACAGCCCGAGCACCCCGAAGGCCTCGGGCGAGTACAGACGCGTCAGGATGGGCCGCGCGGCGAACACCACCGCGTGCGCCACGGCACCCCCGCCGACCAGGGCCAGCACCGAGCGCCCGAACGAACGGCGAGGCTCCGTCATTCGCCCTCGGTCGGCTCCCGCAGCCGCACGACGGTCCAGTCGTCCGTGGCGAAGGCGACCGGAAGCTGGGTCTGCACCTGCCGGGGCAGAACGGCGAAGTCAGCCCCGTACCGATCCGCGAGGCGCTGACGGGCAGCATCGGGCTGGGCGGCGTACGACGAGTCCAATCGGCTCAGCAGACCCGCCCCCGAGGCGGGAACCGGATCGAGCGGTGCGACGGCCATCAGCCGCTGCCACCACTCGGAGGCGAGATCGGCCCGGAACGGCACCGACTTCCACGTCCCCACGACGCTTCGCTCGGCCGTGACGCGGAAGCTCGCGAGGCTGGGGGGGACCGCAAAGACCGCCTGCCTCGGGGTGTTGAACTGGGCCCACTCCGCGATGGCGTGCGCTGGGCCTCGGTCCGGGGAGACGCGAGCGAACGACGCCAGAACCAACACGAACCCGGCGATCCACGTCAACAGCCACCGCCGGTGCCGCAGAAACCGGTCGGCCGGTTGCCGCACCGAGGCGGGCACCCGCGCGAGAACGCCCACGGCGATCCCGATGCACGCCAGCACGTTCAGCACGAGCGTGAGCTTGAACGCCTGGGCCCGTGCCGCCGAGAGCGACTCGAATCCGTAGATCCCGACGGCCGCTGCCGCCATCAGCACGACCGACACGATCGCGAACCGGACTGGAAACCGGACGTGCGGTGGTCGTTCTGATTGCCTCGCGATTCCATACCCCAGGAGGCCCAGCACACCGAGGAGGACGGTCAGCGCCCACGCGGTCTCGCCGGAGGCGTGCGGGAGGTAGTGGTGGGGAAAGCGCACAACCGCGTACAGCGTGAACGCGTCGAGCCCATCGGGAAGGATCGCCCTCGCCTCGGCGGCTTGCTGCAGCAGCACAGGAATTGCCACAGGAGCCGCCACCAGTGCCGAGAGTCCGCCAAACGCCGCGGCTTGCTGGACGTCCCTCGGTCGCGAGGCTGCCTCGACCAACGCCACAGCGGTCAGCGCGATCGCGACGAGTCCGGCTGCGAGGAGATGAAACCAGGCCGCGAACCCGATCATCACCGCCGCCTGTAGTCGCCGTTTGCGGGCGAACAACGCGAGGGCGGGCACGAGCAGCGCCCACGCGATCCCCTCGGGCGCGAGCAACGAGTAGATCACCCGGTTGCCTCCGATGGTGGCGCCCGGCACGACGACACAGGCGAGAAGCGTCGCGAGAAGGGACGCCGTCCGCCCCGCACGGAGCGCTCGCGCCAGCAGAAACACGCCCGCTCCCACCCCCACGGCCACCAGAAGGTGAAAGATGCCGACGGCCAGAGGAAGCTCCAGAAAACCCCCGAGCGACCGGACGAGCGCCTGGAAGACCGTCCGCACCGTCACCCCGTCCAACTGGCTCTGGACGTACGCGTCCTGCGAAAACAGGCCGGGCTCCAGCCACGCCTGGATCGGCGGCAGCAGGTCGTCGTGATCGCCTGCGCCGTAGGTGTAGCCGTAGCGGAGCGGATGCAGCGCCGCGACGAGCGAGCCTGCGAGGAGGGCCGCGGGAGCGTTGCTTCGGGGAGAGTGCGACGACGAGGACACGCGCGAAGCTACTCGGATGCCGCCCACCGACGCAGGGCCTCCAACTCCTGCCGACGCGCATAGCCGCCGGGCTCATCGGTCCGGCCGGGATGCACCATCCACTCCGTCAGCCCGCGCGTTCGCGTTCTCATCGCGCGAAGGTCCTCACGGGTGAGGGCGCCGCTGACGTGGAAGCCGTCGAAGACATCGGGCACGACGAGGCCCGCCTCGGTGGCGCGTTTCGCGAGGCGGCGGCCCAGTGCGGAGAGAACGGCCGCGTCCAGCGTGCCCCGAGGGCCACGCCCGGGACTCCCGCCTCGGGGCGCGCGGATCCTCGGGATGCCGTGCCGGATCGCCAGCCGGACCGCGAGGGCGTGCAGGCCGGGGGCCAGATGCACGTGCTGGTGGCTGTCGAGGTGGTAGGGCACTCGCCCCCACGCCTCGCGAAACGCCACCGCCTGTGCCTCCCATTCGTCCGCAATCGCGCGACGATGGTCCCGACTGATCCACGCCCATCGGATGGCTTCGAACTGGCGCTCGGGAAACCGACCGGCCTCCAGCAGAGCACCGAGGCGGGCGGGATCGCCGCTCGGCTGTGTCTGCGACAGCGACAGGTGCAGCCCGATGCCCATCTCGGGTGCCTCGCGCTCAACGAGCGCGACCGCCTCGCGAGACGATGCCCCGCCTGCCAACCACGAGGCGTGCGTCACGGCCCCCGCCCGATGCGCGTCCACGATCCCGAGGTCCACGTCGGGTCGAAGCCCCAGGTCGTCCGCTGTGACGATGAGGCCCGTCACGACCGGATCGCGTTCAGGGCACGAAGCCATCGCGGCCCGATCCATCGCGCGGTGACGACCGGTGTGAGCACGCCGCCGAGCTGACGCTTGAACTGCGCCACGCCCGGCACGTTGGCCCCACCGAGATCCAGCGTGTGGATCCCGCCCCGGTGGAGCGTGGGCATCGCGTGTCGGAACAGGACGGCCATCGCCGGGCCGGGCGTGCTGCCTGCGATCCAGTACGTCGCCTCGGTCCCGTCCACCGCAATGAGCGCCGCCGCTTCGCACACGCCGTCTCGGTACGCCCCGAATGCTCGCGCGAGACCGAGGCCGTGCATCCCCCGACCGAGGGTGTTGAGAGTATCCGCTGTGGCACCGAGGCGGACCGACTTTCGGGCGAGGCTGTCCACCTGAAATCGCGCCGCGAGTGGGATCTGGTCGGCGCCCTCGCGCACGTCGAAGGCCTCGGCGTGCCGCTCGGCCGGTTGACGCGTGCCGTGGCTCCATCGCGAGAGCGGATCGGCTGCGAGGTCCACGAGGGCCGTGTAGCGCGTCTGGAGTGCCCAGCCGTTCCACGCGAACGGACGCGCGTCGGGCCACGAGGGCGGGAGGGCGAGAGTGGCCTGCTCGACCGATGCCGCGAGGGCGACCGCGAGGGTGTCGAGCCCTGTGGATTGGCGGACCGTGTCGGCCTCGCGAGGCCAAGACGCGAGCACCGGCGACGTGTACGTGGCGCCCGGTGTCAGCGCGAGGGCACGGACCGGCCCGCGCCGCTTCTCCACCCCGACCACCCCGACGCCGTCGCCGAGTAGCGCGACTGCGCGGTGTCCGAAGACCTGTCCGAGCGCTTCCACGAACACTGGGTGGGTGAACGGCGTCCGCACCCGGGCCGAGTCCCAGAGCGCGAGGGCGTCGGAGCGGGCATCGGCGAGGGGGCGGAGGCGCATGCCGCGAACCTACCGCCTCCCGCCTCGGTGCTGGGTCGGATCACCGAGGCGGATCACCGAGGCGTAGGTGTGTTGCGACACGTCGAGTCGCGGTCTGTGCTCGGATCGGATGAACCGAGGCGGGCCGGGCGGTTTGCTTCCCGGAACCCGGAACCCGGAACCCGGAACCCGGAACCCGGAACCCGGAACCCGGAACCCGGAACCCGGAACCGCCGGTTGCCTGTGGAACTCAGAGCACGTACTGGCTCAGGTCGCGGTCTTCCACGATGTCGTGCAGCCGCTCGCGGACATCCGCGCCCGTGATCTCGATGTGGGTGCCGTGGTCGCCATCCGGGAGATCGAAGAGGAGGTCTTCGAGCAGCGTCGTCAGGATGGTGTGGAGCCGCCTCGCGCCGATGTTCTCCACCTCGGCGTTGACCCGCGCCGCGATCCGCGCGACTTCGGCCACGGCCTCGGTGGTGAAGGTGAGTTCCACGTCCTCACTCGCGAAGAGCGCCGCGTACTGCTTCGTGAGCGCGTTCTCTGGCTCCTCCAGGATGCGGACAAAGTCGCGTTCCGTGAGCGAGTTCAGTTCCACGCGGATCGGGAAGCGGCCCTGAAGCTCCGGGATCAGGTCGGCCGGTTTGGACACGTGGAAGGCGCCGCTCGCGATGAACAGGATGTGGTCCGTCTTGACGGCCCCGTGCTTGGTCATCACGGTTGAGCCTTCCACGATGGGGAGGAGGTCGCGCTGGACGCCCTCACGCGACACGTCCGGCCCGCTCCCGCCCGACTGGCTGCGTGAGCCGCCCGCCACCTTGTCGATTTCGTCGATGAACACGATGCCCGCCTGCTCCACACGCTGAAGCGCCTCGGCTCGGGCCGCTTCCTGGTCCACGAGCTTCTGCGCTTCCTCCTGGGTGAGCAGGTCGAGGGCTTCTGGGACCTTCACGCGGCGCTTCTGCCGCTTCTTGCCCATCCCGCCGAGCATCTCCTGTAGGTTGATGCCCATCTCCTCCATGCCCATCGGGCCGAACATCTGGAGGTTGGTGGTGCGGTCCAGCGTGACGTCCACCTCCACCTCGCGCTCGTCCAGGCTGCCTCGGTGGAGCATCTCGCGAAAGCGCTCGCGGGTCTTCCCGCCCGGATCGTCCATCTCGTTGGCCGCGTCGCTCTCCGGCAGAGCCGATCCGAACCCGAAGCCGGGCATCCCGACCGGACGCTTGGGCTTGGACGACGGAAGCAGCAGGTCCAGCACACGGTCCTCGGCATGGATCCGCGCCTGATCCTGCACGCGCTCCGCCTGCGCCTCCTTCGCCTGCCCGACCGCGAGGTCTACGAGGTCCCGCACCATGCTCTCCACGTCGCGCCCGACGTAGCCCACCTCGGTGAACTTGGTCGCCTCCACTTTGACGAACGGGGCGCCGGTGAGCTTCGCGAGCCGCCGAGCGATCTCGGTTTTGCCCACGCCCGTCGGGCCGATCATGATGATGTTGGCCGGCGTGATCTCCTCGCGCATACCCTCCGGTGCGCGAAGGCGCCGCCACCGGTTGCGAAGGGCGACGGCGACGGCGCGCTTGGCCCCGTCCTGCCCGACCACAAATTTGTCAAGCTCGGCGACGATGCGGCGAGGCGTGAGGCCCGCGGCGTCCACGTCGGGGGCAGGAATGGCAAGGGGATCCATGAG
>JBCCPW010000247.1:0-5989 GCA_039024735.1 Bacteroidota bacterium | reverse complement strand
CTTCGGTTCGGGTTCATCGCGCACTACTTCCCGAGCGAGGTGGACCTCCTCGAACTCGCGCCTGAGGTGGAGGACCCGTCGCGCCAGTGGTTCGTGACGCCGATGGTGAGCTTCCACCTCGTCCGGCTGATCGACTAGGTCCGCCTCGGTGGGACTAGGGCACCACCGAGGGGGGACGGACGGATCGTGACGCGCGGCGGCGAGAACCCGGCAGGTCCGCCTCGGTGGGACCGGGGCCGCACCGAGGCGGACGCCGCCGGGTGGATCGTGGCGATCTTCCGCCCCTTGCCTGCTCCGCCCATGCCCGACTCCTCCGATCTCCCCTCCTGGCGCCGCGCCCCGCTTCGCTTCTCGCAGGGCCTCCTGATGGGCGCCGCCGACATCATCCCGGGGGTCAGTGGCGGCACGATGGCGCTCATCGTGGGGATCTACAAGGACCTGATCGGTGCCATCGGGGATGGGTTCACGGCGGTCGTGACGCTGGTGCGGGGGCGTCCGCGCGAGGCGTGGGGGCAGCTTCGCGAGATCCGCTGGTCGCTGCTGACCCCCCTCGCGGTCGGCATCGGGACCGCCATCGTGCTGGGAAGCCTCTTCGTGCCGGAACTGCTGGACGCGTACCCGGTGCAGTGCCGAGCGGTGTTCTTCGGGCTCGTGGCGGCGTCGCTGGTGATCCCGTGGCGGGAGCGGCACGAGCACCACGGCTGGCACTACGCCATCGCGGCGGTCGCGGCGGTGGCCGCCTTCGTCCTCGTGGGCCTCCCCCGCTCGGGAGACGCCGCCGATCCGTCGGTCTTCCGCATCGCCGGGACTGCGGCGGTGGCGATCAACGCGATGATCCTGCCGGGCGTCAGCGGCGCGTTTCTGCTGGAGGTCCTCGGGCTGTACCGCCCCACGCTGGACGCGCTCCGCTCGCTGGACGTGGGCTACGTCGTCACGTTCTGTCTCGGCGCGGGCATCGGCCTCGGACTTGCCGCGAAGGGTCTCGGCTGGCTCCTCAAGCACCACCACGATGTCACGATGGCCGTCCTCGTGGGCCTGCTGGTCGGCTCGCTCCGGGCGCTCTGGCCGTGGGTCGGCTTTGTGGAGCACACCTCCTCCGATGGCACTGTGGAACTCGTCCCGGATCCCTCGCAGCTGCTCAGCCCAAGCGTGGACGCGGCCCTCGTGCTCGGCGACGGGAGCGTGGGGTGGGGCCTCGGGATCGGGCTCGCTGTGCTCGGCTTCGGGTTTGTGACGCTCCTCACCTGGATCGGCCGGAAGCGGCTCACCGAGGCGGACGCCACGCTCAAGTCCCAGGTCTGACCGGGTCCGCCTCGAGCCCGACCGGGTCCGCCTCGGTACCGAGGCGGAGAGCGTCAGAGGGCATCCACGGCGGCCTGCTGCCGGTCGCGAGCCTCGCGCTTTTCGAGCACCGTCGGCGGTGCGGCGCGGACGCGGCAGTCCGAGACCGGGCACCGCTGGCACGTCAGGCTGACCTCGACGCGCTCCAGTGCGGGGTCGTCCCAGAACCGGATGCGGCGCTTCGTGGCGGTCGTCAGCAAGAGGCCGAGCGAAACAGCTGAGTTGACATCGGGCCGGAGCGCCAGCGGGCGTGCCACGGAGACGACAAAAAACTCGCCGTCGCCGGTCTCCGCCGCCGTTCCAGGTGCGAATCGCTGCCGCTGCGCCACCACGACTGGCCTCGGTGCGGGCTCGCCTCGTCCCGCCGCTCGCGCCTGAGCGCGGTCCAACTCCGCCAGCGCGCGAAGACCCGGCCAGCGGCGGCACCACTTTTCGTCCGCCGCGATGCCGTGCGGAACCGGAATCCGGCTCAGGTTGAACGACTTCGCGAGCGTCACGTGGTCCCGCGTGACGGCGTCGTGGAAGCGAAGGAAGTAGAACTCGCGGATGCCGAGCACCGCCGAGACCCGCTGCGTGAGCCGGTGCAGGAACATCTCGGGGGTCGCGCGGAACTCGCCGAGCAGACGGAGCAAGCGGCTGGAATCCCACTGCTCAGCCTGCGCGAGATCCAGCAGCGCCTCGTCTACCGTCTCGGCTGGCAGGAGGATCGCGCCTGCCACGTAGGACGCCTCGAAGTAGTCCAGGACCTCGTCGAAGCGCTCCACGCGGACCCACGGCGAGGTCACCGGCCGATGCTCCGCGCCGAGTTCGAGAAAGGCCAGTTCGCGGGCGTAGAGAAACGCACGCTGCTCCTCGCGCAGGTCGCCGTTGACGTAGAGAACAGGCCCGTCGTCGCCCTCGCGAAAGACGGCGCGGAAGCCTGCGAGATCCGGGTCCTCCGCGAGGCGGACCGTGTCGATCCGCAGGCCGGTGGCTTCGAGGGCCGTACGAAGCGTGACGGCGTCGGTGGCGCCGAGCGACTGGCGGAGGTGATCGGCGAGGGCTTCGAGGTCTGGGAAGTGGTTGGTGTGGAGTTGCTGGTACGCGCGCAGGGCCGCCTTGAGCCAGTCCTCCACGTTCGCGTCGTAGGCGCGTGTGAGATCGCGGATGGCGCGAACCAGGGCTTCCGACTTGTCCGGCATGCCCGCCATGATCCGCACCACGGCTCGCGGGTCGATGCCGAAGAGATCAAACGGAAACGACTCCAGAAACGGACTCTCGATGGCGTCCTTCAGCGCACCGAGGCCCTTGTCTACGCGGAGCGAGACGAGGTCGTCGTAGGGCACGCCGAGCGCGTGCGCGAGGTCAACCAGCTTGTCGGGCTTGGGGTACTTCTTGCCCTGCTCAATCTCGGAGAGGTAGCTGACCGAGAGGCCCGCGGAGCGGGCGAGGGTCTTGAGACCGAGGCCACGCTCTTCGCGAAGCGCTCGCAGCTTGACACCGAGGATGAGGCGGAGGCGGTCGGGCATGAGGAAGCGGTTACACAGTTCGCTGTCTGCGAAACGCGAACGATCACATCTCCCAAAATGGGCTGTAATCGGCGATTTGGAGAGATCGCAGTTGACGGATCCCAAGCGAATCTATACGCTCAGCGAAGTTTCGCTACCCACTCTTCCGCCTGCTCATGCCGTTTCTCGCCTCGCCCACCGCCGTCCCCGGCGTCGCCCTCCACGCCGGAGCGGACACCGCCGCTGCTCGCGCCGTGCTGCCCCCCGAAGCGCTCTCGCTGGTCGCCGGTCTCCATCGCGCCCTCCGAGACGAACGCGCCCGCCTCCTCGCCTCACGTCGGGACCGCCAGGCCGAGTGGGACGCGGGAGCCCTTCCCGCCTCGGTGACGCACACCGAGGCGGCCGCCCCCGACTGGCGCGTCGCGCCGCTGCCCGAGGATCTGCTCACGCGCCGCGTGGAGATCACCGGGCCGGTCAACGACCCGCGCATGGTCATCAACATGCTCAGCCGCACCGCCGACGGCCAGCGCGCCGACGCCGCGATGGTGGACTTCGAGGACAGCTGCAAGCCCTCCTGGGGCAACGTGATCACAGGCATCGAGAACATCCGCGAGGCGGCGCGAGGCACGCTCACCGCCGTCAAGACCGACACCGAGGGGGCCGTCCTCAAGCGCTACGCGCTGGACCCGGACGACATGCCCCTGCTCATGATCCGCGTCCGCGGCCTCCACCTCGCGGAGTCCAACCTCCAGATAGACGGCGAGCCCGTCGCGGCC
Organism: Bacteroidota bacterium; assembly: GCA_039024735.1. Classification (GTDB taxonomy): domain Bacteria; phylum Bacteroidota; class Rhodothermia; order Rhodothermales; family Rubricoccaceae; genus Rubricoccus. The sequence continues at coordinate 2,385 of JBCCPW010000247.1, read as the reverse complement.
GGGGTCTTCGACCTCGCGATGACCCTGTTTCACACCGCCGAGGCGCTGATCGAGCGCGGCAAGACACCGAAGCTCTACGTCCCGAAGGTGGAGCACTTCGAGGAGGCGCGCTGGTGGAGCCGCCTCTTCCACCTCGCGGAAGACGCCCTCGGCCTGGAGCGGAGCACGATGCGCGCCACGTTCCTCATCGAGACCCTCCCGGCGGCGCTCCAGATGGAGGCCATCCTCTACGAGATCCGGCACCACGCCGCGGGCCTCAACGGTGGACGCTGGGACAAGATCTTCTCGGACATCAAGTGCCTCCGCGCCCACCCCGACCGCGTCCTCGCCGACCGCGCGACGATCGGGATGAACCGGCCGTGGATGCGCGACTACGCCAAGCAACTCATCCGCGTCTGCCACCGCCGGGGCGCCTTCGCGATGGGCGGCATGGCGGCCTTCACGCCCGGCCGCGACCCCGAGCGCCGCGCTGAGCAAACCGCGAAGGTCGTCGAGGACAAGGAATTCGAGGCGTCCATCGGTCACGATGGCTGCTGGGTCTCCCACCCCTACTTCATCGGTCCCGCGATGGAGCCGTTCCTGGCCCGCCTCGGTGACGCGACGAACCAACTCGGCGTGCTCCCGACCGACCTTCCGGAGCCGCCGGACCTCATGCCGAAAGGCACCGGCCCCTACACGATGGACGGCCTCCGGACCAACGTCCGCGTCGGCATTGCCTATCAGAAAGGCTGGAACGAGGACATCGGCTGCGTTGCCTGGGACGACCTCATGGAAGACCTCGCGACGCTGGAGATCAGCCGCGCGCAGGTGGGGCAATGGCGCGCGAACGCCGTCACGCTGGACACCGGAGAGACTGTGGACACCGCTCTCGTGCGCCGCGTCTTCGAGGAAGAGGCCGCCCGCATCGACGCCGAACTCACCGAGGCGGGCGTCTCCGCCGCCGAGCGCAACCTCTACATGAGCGCCGCCGAGGACGCCCGCGCCGTCTTCCTCGAAGACGAGATGCGCCCCTTCCTCTCTCTCGTCTCCGACCTCGCCGACCTCGCTCCCTCTGGCGGCGACGGCGCCTCTGCCGAGGCCGTCCCCGCCCGCCCCGCCGCATAGCTCGTATCCCCGCCGCCGATGCGCGGCACATCCTCCAGACCCATGGAACTCAAGACCGCCCGCGACCTCGCCTCCCGCCACCTCAACTTCGAATGGACCCACGACGCCCGCTGGGACGGCATCGAGCGCCCGTACACCGGTGCCGATGTCGTCGCCCTACGGGGCAGCCTTACGGTTGAGCACAGCCTCGCGCGGGCTGGAGCCGAGCGGCTCTGGGACCTGATCCACGACCGGCCGTACGTGAACGCTCTGGGCGCGATGACCGGCGGGCAGGCCGTTCAGCAGGTCAAGGCCGGGCTGGAGGCCATCTACCTCAGCGGCTGGCAGGTCGCGGCGGACGCCAACCTCTCCACGAACGTCTATCCGGACCAGAGCCTCTACCCGGCCAACTCCGTCCCGACCGTCGTGGAGCGGATCAACAACGCGCTCCTCCGGGCGGACCAGATCGCTGTGGCCGAGGGAGGAGACGACACCACGCCCTACCTCGCGCCCATCGTGGCGGATGCCGAGGCGGGCTTCGGCGGCGCCCTTAACGCCTACGAACTGATGCGGAGCCTCATCGCCGCGGGGGCTGCGGGCGTCCACTTCGAAGACCAGCTCGCGAGCGAGAAGAAGTGCGGCCACCTCGGTGGCAAGGTCCTCGTCCCTACGTCCGAGTTCATCACGAAGCTCGTCGCCGCCCGCCTCGCCGCCGACGTGGCTGGAGTCCCGACGCTCCTCATCGCGCGAACCGACGCCGACAGCGCGACGCTGCTCACGAGCGACGTGGACGAGCGCGACCGTCCGTTCATCAAGACGGGCGCTCAGCGCACGCCGGAAGGCTTCTACCCGGTCACGAACGGGATGGAGGCCTGCATCGCGCGAGGCCTCGCCTATGCTCCCTACGCGGACCTGCTCTGGATGGAGACAGGCCATCCGGACCTGGAGCAGGCGCGCACCTTCGCCGAGGCGATCCACGCCCAGTTCCCGGGCAAGAAGCTGGCGTACAACTGCTCGCCCAGCTTCAACTGGAAGGCGCATCTCGACGCCGACACCATCGCGCGTTTCCAGCGCGAACTCGGCGCGATGGGCTACGCCTTCCAGTTCGTCACGCTCGCGGGCTTCCACGCCCTCAACCACTCCATGTTTGAGCTGGCGCACGGCTACGCCCGCACCGGAATGGCCGCCTACAGCCAGCTCCAACAGGCGGAGTTCGGTGCCGAGGACCAGGGCTACACCGCCACGCGCCACCAGCGCGAGGTGGGCACCGGCTACTTCGACCGCATCCGCGACGTGGTCACG
>JBCCPW010000246.1:0-6011 GCA_039024735.1 Bacteroidota bacterium | reverse complement strand
TTGTAGAGATAGCGCCCGATGCCGAGGGCGGCGCCCGCGCGCTTCATCGCGTTCGAGAGCCCGCCCTTGACGGCCTCCACGTCGGTGTTGTCGGCGCCGTCCTCGCGCCAGACCCACTCGCCGTCGTCGTTGGTGAACCAGATGCGGCAGATGACGCCTCCGCTGGGCCCTTCGCGGAACTCGTTCTTCCATCCGCCGGGGCCGAAGACCTCGTCCAGCCGGTCCTGCACCGCGCGGGCGGTGATGTAGGCCATCGCGAGGCCCTTCTTTTTGTCTCGGGTGGTGGCGCCGGGCTTCCACTCCACGTCGTGAGCGGGGAACGGGGCGGCGAGGCGAGTCCAGTCGATGGGCATGAGGCGTTCGGGAGAGTGCGCCCCGAGGGTACCGACCCGTGGTGCCAGCCGAGTGTCACAGGACCGGCGCCCTCGGATCCGTCTCCGCACCGAGGCGGTCGGCGGTTCTGAGGGCGGGGTCTCCGCCTCGGTGCACAGGACGGCTCCTGAGCCGGTATCGCTCACGCGTTCACCTCGCCACCGAGGCGGGAAGCGCTACACCGAGCCCAGCTATTCGGCCCGGCGGATGGCCGGAAGCGTGACGGTGAACGTGGAGCCGACGCCCTGCTCGGTCTCCACCTCGATCCGTCCCTCCATCGCTTTCACGAGGCCCGCCGCGATGGCGAGCCCGAGCCCGGAGCCCTCGAACTTGCGGTTGACGCGGTGGTCCTCCTGCGAGAAGGGCTCGAACAGACCGTCCACGAACGCCTCCCCGATGCCGATCCCCGTGTCGGACACGACGAGCCGCGCCTCGGCCGCCCCGGCGTCGATCCGCACGCGAACCTCGCCCGCCTCGGTGAACTTGACAGCGTTCGAGAGCAGCCCGTCCACCACCTGCTCCAGCCGGGAGGGGTCGGCGTGCACGATGGCGGGCTCCGACGCTCGTTCCACATGGAGCGCGAGGTGCTTCGCGGTCGCCTGCGCGGCGTACTTCGTCGCGACGCCTGCGGAGAGGGCGTCCAGATCCACGGGCTGCCGCGCGAGATCCAAGGCTCCGGTCTCCACGCGCGAGAGGTCCAGCAGGCTGGAGACGAGCCGCAGCGCCTTGTCGGAGGCCTCGGCGATGGTGTGCGCGAACTCCCCGATCTCCTCCGGGGCGCCGTCAAGGGCCTGCACCTCGTCCTCCAGGATCTCGGCGAACCCCCGGATGGCGCCGAGCGGCGTCCGGAGCTCGTGGCTCATCATCCGCAGGAAGGACATTCTCGTGCGTGCGGCACGCTCGGCGGTCTGCCGGGCGCGCACGAGCGTCGCCTCGGCGACCTTCCGCTCCGTGATGTCCGAGAGGATGCCGCCGATGGCGAAGCGCCCCGCGGCGTCCAGGCTCGGCGTCGCGCGCTCGCTGATCCAGCGGATCTCCCCGTTGATGTCCCGCAGGCGATAGTCGAGGCGGCTGGGGTCGCCCGCCTGCAGGCGAGCGTCGTGCTCGGCGAAAGCCTCCGCGTCGGTGTCGTCCACGAGGGCTTCCCAGTTCACCTCATTGGCCGTGAGCGTGTGGGCGGGGAGACCGGCGATGTGCTCCACTTGCGGCGTGACGAACGCGTAGCGGCGCTCGCCATCGGGATCGTACGTGAAGGTGAACAGCGCGTCGTCCAGGTCGGCGACGGTGCGCTGGAAGCGGGCCTCCGCCTCGGTCCAGGCCCAGAGGGTGCTGAAGAGTGCCGCGAACCGGGCAGCCGCTGCCATCTCGGCCGCATCCGAGGCGCCCGCCACGACGAACATGCCCTCGGCGGCGCCCTCGAAGGGGACGCGCAGGGCCGCCGACTCGCCCATCGCGGGGAGGAGGTCGCCGTGGTCCTGAGGCCCGATGGCAGCGGGCGCGAGGGCGTCCAGCGCCGTGCCGACCGGAATCTCCACCGGGGCCTCCATGTCCGGCGGCCAGACGGCGCACCGCACGAGGGCATCGTCTCCCGCCACGTAGGCCGCCGAGGGGCGGCCCTGGAGGGCTTCGCTCAGGCGCCGGACGCCCGCCTCCAGCAGCACCAGCGGATCGGGGCGCGCGAGGGCCGTTTCGCGGATCTCCGCCTCGGCCCGCTCCACCCGAAGCTGGAGGTCGAGCGCAGCGAGGAGGTCCGGGTAGTCGTCGGCGAGGGGGGCCATTCGGGCGCGGCGAGACGAGCGGGAGGTATCGGCGAGTGGCCGGACGGGATTTAGGGGGCGGGGTCCGTAGCCGACCGTCCGCCTCGGTGGGGCCACAGACGGACCGAGGCGGGACGCTCTCGAGCCTCGCGTCCGTCCTGCGGCGTCCACCATCAACAGGCTGAAACCAGGTGTCGGCCCCGGCTCCCTCCTCCTGCCCACAGGCCCGGAGCCTCACCTGGAATCCACCCGCTGGAGGGGGCCTGCGACGGACTTCTGGCACTGCGCGACGGTATCTTTTCAGGTCTGCACTCCCACCCCGTCTGATGGCTGACATCCCGCCCGAGAACGTCCCTCCGACCGACGAAACCGGCGACGGCGACCTCTCCGCGCGCATCATCCCGATCAACATCGAGGAGGAGATGAAGTCTTCCTACATCGACTACTCGATGTCGGTGATCGTGAGCCGCGCGCTCCCGGATGTCCGCGATGGGCTCAAGCCTGTGCAGCGCCGCGTGCTCTACGGGATGCAGGAACTCGGGCTCGCCGCTGGGCGCGTCCACAAGAAGAGCGCCCGCATCGTCGGTGAGGTGCTCGGCAAGTACCACCCGCACGGCGACCAGAGCGTCTACGACGCCCTCGTCCGGATGGCGCAGGACTTCGCGATGCGCGGTCCGCTCGTGGACGGCCAGGGCAACTTCGGCTCCGTGGACGGGGACTCTGCGGCGGCCATGCGCTACACCGAGGCGCGCATGACCCGCCTCGCGGAAGAACTCCTCCGCGACCTCGACAAGGAGACCGTCGACTACGTCGACAACTTCGACGGCTCGCTCCAGGAGCCGACCGTCCTCCCGGCGGCCTTCCCGAACCTGCTCGTCAACGGGGCCAGCGGCATCGCGGTCGGCATGGCGACCAACATCCCGCCGCACAACCTCGGCGAGATCGTGGACGCCGTCATCGCGACCATCGACTCCATCGAGGACGGCGAGGCGCAGATCGAACTGGACGAGCTGATGGAGCACGTCCCCGCGCCAGACTTCCCGACGGGCGGCCTGATCTACGGCATCGCGGGTGTGCGCGAGGCGTACCGGAGCGGACGCGGGCGCGTCATCATGCGCGCGACGATGCACGAGGAGGAGATCCGAAAGGATCGCGATGCCCTCATTGTGACGGAGATCCCCTACCAAGTCAACAAGGCGACGCTGATCGAGAAGATCGCGCACGCCGTGCGGGACAAGAAGGTGGAGGGGGTGGCGGACTTGCGCGACGAGTCCGACCGCGACGGCATGCGGATCGTGATCGAACTCAAGCGAGACGCGGTCCCGGAGGTCACCAAGAACCAGCTCTTCAAGTACAGCCAGCTCCAGCAAACCTTCGGCGTCAACATCGTGGCGCTGGTGAACGGGCGGCCGCGCACGCTGGGGATCAAGGCCCTCATCGAGCACTACATCGCGCACCGGCACGAGGTGGTCGTGCGGCGGACCGAGTTCGACCTCCGCCACGCCGAGGGCCGCGCGCACGTCCTCGAAGGGCTCACCATCGCGCTGGACCACATCGACGCGGTCATCGCCATCATCCGCCACTCGGCGGACACGGACGAGGCGAAGGCCAACCTCATGGCGGGCGTCTACCCGGAGCGGCTCACCGAGGCGGATCTGTCCCGCCTCGGTCTGCCCACGGATCCGCCCATCGCACTCGGTACCAAAGCCGACACCATCGCCGACCTCGGCCTGGACGCCGACGACCCCGAGCGGGGCGACTGGCTCTCCGCTCGCCAGGCCGACGCCATCCTTGCGCTCCGCCTCTCGCGCCTGACCGGCCTGGAGCGCGAGAAGATCCTCGCGGAGTACCGCGAGATCCTCCAGGAGATCGAGCGTCTGCGGAGCATCCTCGGCAACGAGGCGCTGCGGTTCCAGATCATCAAGGAGGAGCTGCTGGAGATCCGCGAGAAGTACGCCGACGACCGCCGCACGCGGGTCGATCCCATCGGCGGCGGCGACATCGATCTGGAGGACCTGATCGAGAACGAGCGGATGGTGGTCACGGTCACGAACCAGGGCCTCGCGAAGCGGACGGCCATCGGGGAGTACCGCTCGCAGGCCCGAGGCGGGCGTGGCCTCAAGGGCCTCGGCACGCGCACCGAGGACTGGGTGGAGCACCTCTTCGCCGCCGACACTCACGACTACCTCCTCTTCTTCACCGATCACGGGCAGGTCTACTGGCTTCGCGTCTACGACGTGCCCGAGGGCGGGCGCGTCGCGAAGGGCCGCTCGGTCCGCAACCTGATTCAGATCGCGCCGGACGACCGCGTGCGGGCGGTCATCGGGATCAAGAAGGAGAACTTCCGCGACCCGGACTTCCTCCAGAACCACTTCGTCCTCATGGCGACCCGCAACGGGCTCGTCAAGAAGACCGCGCTGGACGCCTTCAAGCGTCCGCTCCGCACGGGCATCATCGCCATCGACATCGTGGATGGCGATCAACTCATCGAGGCGCATCTGACCGATGGCGACACCGAAGTGCTCCTCGGGGGCTCCGGCGGGCGCGCCATCCGCTTCCACGAGCGCGATGTCCGCGCGATGGGCCGCAAGAGCCGGGGCGTGCGCGGGATGAAGCTGCGCGAGGGCGAGCGCGTGGTCGGCATGATCGCCGTCCGCCGCGACGAGGCGCAGGTGCTTACCATCTCCGCCAACGGCTACGGCAAGCGCACGACCGTCGAGAAGGTGGGCGCCGACGGGGAGCCGATCTCGAACTACACCTTCCGCCTCCAGAGCCGAGGCGGGCAGGGCGTGACGGCCCACCAGATCACGGACCGTACCGGCGCCCTCGTGGCGCTCAAGAGCGTCGTGGAAGACGACGAATTGATGATTGGGACGGAGCACGGGCTGCTCATCCGGATGCCGGTGGCCGGGATCTCGTCCATCGGCCGCAGCACGCAGGGCGTGCGTGTCATCAACCTCCGCGACGGCGACCGCATCGCGGACGTGGCCCGCCTCGTGACAGATGGCGCAGACCCGGAGGCGGAGACCGCAGACGGCGCCGACGAGGCGCCCCCCACGGCGCAGGCCGCGTAGCTCTCCCGCCTCGGTGGCGGACCGAGGCGGGGCGGATTCACGACATGAGGGACTTCAACCGTCGCTTGAACGGTACCGCCGCGGCGGTGTAGCCGCCTTCGGCGCCATCCACGAAGTGGACCTGCCGCCCCATGCGCTCGTAGACGAGGCACGTCATCACGGCCCGGTCCGAGACGTGGAGGCCCCACGCCACCTCGCCTCGCGCGAACCGCGCCTCCAGCGCGGCCTCCAGGTGGAGGCGTTGCTCCGAGGTCCCGGCCAGCACCATCCGAAGAACGCCGTCGAACTTCCGATGGTCGGTGGCGGCGCGAACCATGTGGGGGTAGGCCGCCCAGTCGGTCCCGGAGGTGACCGTCTGCCGACGGATGAGCAGACGCCCCACGAGATTGAAGGCCCACAGCCGGAGCCGATCCGTCCAGCGCCCAGCATGACGCAGGGCCACCTCGGGGTGGAGATGAGCCGGGTCGGTCGCGAGCGACAACTGAGGCAGCGCGACCGGGTGCGCGTCGTCTCCGTACGTGGATTCGATCTCTGCCAGCACGTCGCGATAGATGTCGGTCGGCGTGTCTCCCATCGCCGCGACGAGAAGCGAGACCGTCTCGCCGTGCCGACTTGGGATGTCCGACCATCGGCATTCGAGCCCGGCGTAGGGATCCTCGCCTTCCGTAGGCGATGCAGAGGAGGCGTAGCGCGAGGCCGTCTCGGGGTCCTTGACGCGATCCTCCGCCCACGCCAGTCCGTGTCCGAGGAAGAGCGCCTGGTCGTAGTTCTCACTGACGCGCAGCCGTGCGACAGCGATTTCGTGCCC
>JBCCPW010000245.1:0-6020 GCA_039024735.1 Bacteroidota bacterium | reverse complement strand
GGGATACGACGCGCACCGCCTGGACCCCCTCGGTGGCCTCGCGCTCTCCATCTCGGGACTCGCGGATCTCGTGCGCCTCGCCGCCGAGATCGCGGACCGCCACGCCGCCGGACGCCTCGTCCTCTCCCTGGAGGGCGGCTATCACACCGATGTGCTCGCGCACGCTGTGGCCTCGTCGCTCCGCGTCCTGCTCGACCCGAGCACCGAGGCGGACGACCCGTTCGGACCCAGCCGCAAGGTGGGACCCGACCTGACGCACCTGACAGAGCACATCCGGTCCATGCACGGCCTCGGATGACCCCGCCTCGGTGGGTGTGTGTCCGCACCGAGGCGGGCGGACGGGTCAGAGCGAGCCGCGCAGCCGCTCGGCAGTGATCACGCGCCCGATGGCGAGCGCGAACGCCGCGTCCCGCATGGAGGCATCGTCGTACCGGGCCTGCTCGGCCACCACATCGCGGTACGCCGTCAGGATGACATCTTCGAGCCGCTTGTTGACGGTCTCCTCGGCCCAGCGGTACTGCTGGAAGTTCTGGCTCCACTCGAAGTAGCTCACGATGACGCCTCCCGCGTTCGCGAGGATGTCGGGGACGACCAGCACGCCCCGCTCGCGCAGCACCCGGTCCGCCTCGGGCGTCACCGGGAGGTTGGCGCCCTCCACGATGAGCGACGCCCGGACGGAGTTCACGTTTTCGTCGTGGATGGCGCTCTCCATCGCGGCGGGCACGAGGACATCGCAGTCGAGCCCCATAAAGTCGGCATGGGACACGAACTCGACTCCGCTTCCGCTGTAGCCGTCCAGCGTTCCGTCGCCGCCCTCACGCCGCGTGTACCGGACCACGTCCTCTAGGTCCAGGCCGTCCGCGCGATGGTACCCGCCGGAGATGTCGCTCACCGCCACAACGGTCGCCCCCGCCTCGGCGAGGAGCAGCGCAGCGTTCATGCCCACGTTGCCGAACCCCTGCACCGCGACGCGTAGTTCGTTCGGCTCCTTGCCCATGTGATCGCGAGCTGCTGCGAGACCCACGAGCATCACACCGCGCCCCGTGGCCTGCTCGCGCCCGGGGCTCCCGCCCAGTTCCAGCGGTTTCCCTGTCACGACCGCCGGGTTGTACCCGTGCTGGCGTCCGTACTGGTCCACGATCCACGCCATCGTCTGCGCGTTGGTGCCCATGTCCGGCGCGGGCACGTCGCGATTGGGCCCGAGGATGAGGTGGATGCGCGACGCGTAGCGACGCGTGACGTGCTCCAGTTCGTGCGTCGTGAGTGCGCGGGGATCGCAGTTGACGCCGCCCTTTCCCCCACCGAACGGCACGTCCACGAGGGCGGTCTTGTAGGTCATCGTCTCAGCGAGCGCCTTGACCTCTTGCTCGTCGGCATGGGGCGAGAACCGGATGCCGCCCTTGAAGGGACCCCTCGCGCCGTTGTGCTGCACGCGATAGCCCTGGAAGATGGTCATCGTGCCGTCCTCGCGGTGCAGCGGCACCTCCACTTTCATCTCGCGAAAGGGCGTGCGGATGAGCACGCGCCACTGCTCCGAGAGCCCCATCAGGTCGGCGGCCCGGTTGAAGTTGCCGGTCGCGATCTCGTAGGCGCCCACCTTGGGCACTTCGGCGATGACGGGGGACGAGGTGGGAGGCGGGACGACGCTCATGAGGCGGAGGTGAAGAGAAGAGCCACAAGATCGGAAGCGCTTCCGATCAGAACAACCTCGCGCCCGTCCGGATGCAGCCCTTCTCACATCCGGTTCAGCCGCACCGAGGCGGGCAGTCACCGACGCTCTGCCCCGTCCCACATCAGATCGACGCAAACACCACCTCCTCTCTCCCATCCAGACGACACATGACCGGAGGACCAGCATGGCCGCGACGCGTTCTCCGCCTCGGTGAGTCCACGAAGAGACGAACCGATGCGGGCTACTTGGGTCCGTGCGCGGACCGGATGACAGGTCCGCCTCGGTACCGAGGCGGACGGGGTCAGGGAGCCTCAGCCACCGTGTACGAGCGCCTCGTACAGGTCCACCCACCCTGGGTTGGCCTCCTCGATCAGTTCCAGCTTCCACGCTCGACGCCACTTCTTGAGTCGCTTCTCCCGCGCGATGGCGTCCACGATGCGCGGGTGTTCTTCGAACCACACCAGCCGGTGTGTGGCATACCGCTTCGAAAACCCATCGTACACGCCCTCCTTGTGCTGACGGATACGGCCGACGAGGTCGCTCGTGACGCCGAGGTACAGTGTTCCATTGCGCCTGCTCGCGAGGAGGTAGACGAAGCCGGTTTTGTCGCGCATCCGTGAGGATAGGGTAGAGAGCGCTGTCTTTGGCATCGCCACTGCCCACAGCGTCATTCCGGCCGTAGAGCCGGAATCCAGAATACCGGGAAGGCCTTACCCGGCGACCGCCAGCGCGTCAGAACGGGCGCTTTGAGGGAGGCTTCCTCCCTGCCTTCCCCGAGGCGGAGAACTCTGAGTGTGCTCGTCACTCTGGATTCCCGCGTTCGCGCTGGTAGGGGGTAGGCTTTCACAGTCCAGCACCTCTTCCCCTGCACTGTCATTCCGGCCGAAGAGCCGGGATCCAGAGTATCGGGAAGGCCCCGCACGACGACCGCCAGTGCCTCGGACGGGCGCTCCAGGTGGTGCAGCTTCCTCCCTGAAACACTCCCGCGAGGAGGCGCGATCTCTGCTCATCACTCTGGATTCCCGCATTCGCGGGAATGACGCTGTATGGAGCGCAGAAGGCGAATTGCCCGCCCTTTCGTGACGACCTACCCCTGACAGCGCGTTCGCGGGAATGACGGTGTTGGGGGGAGAGCGGGCGGCGACGGAAGGGATGATTCGTGGCTTGCTGGTGACAGCGTTGGGCGTGAGACGCACGACAGGGTTGACAAGGAGATCTTAATGTCTTACAATCTGGCAGATACCGACTCACGCATGTCCTCCCTTCCGCAATTGTCCCAGAAACAGGCCCTCACCCTCGACCTCCTCACGAGGGCGGGAGACTCCTACGGCCTCGAACTGGTGAAAGCCTCCGACGGTCAGCTCAAGCGCGGGACGGTCTACGTCACACTCGACCGGATGGAGGACAAGGGCCTCGTGGAGTCCTGGACCGAGGCGGCGCCGGAGGGGCATCGCGGTCCACCTCGGCGGAAGTACCGGGTGACCGGACACGGGGCGACGGCGCTCGCGAACTGGTACGAGGGGGTTACGTCCGTTTTCTCTGGTTTGCGTCTTGCAGGTAACCGGATATGAGTAGGTGGGACATTGTGAAATGGAAGATATGCTACACGATAAATGTGTTCATTCTACGTCTCCCGATTCATGGCAGAATGTTCGGGCGCAGGGCTGACGCTGGAGCGTTAAACAGGATCTATATTAGTATAAGCAAATTTTTTCACGAAAAAGGACATGGTATAGAATTCAAAAATAGATTTTATTACATAGAATACGTTCGCCATGCATGCCAGATCGATGGCGCTGTGGAGCCTGCTCGTTCAATGGTGCATCGTCTGCCCGGCTCTAAGGCTATGGGCGTCCTACGCCTACTGTTGAAGCGCAAGCGCTACGAACGAGTCTTCGAGCCCCTCTACTCTGACTTCACCGAGGAGTACAACGACGCCCTCTTCGCCGGAGAGACGTGGCACGCGCGAATCATCCGCGCTCGCTTCTACTGGGACGTGGTGAAGACCTTCGCCTTCTTCGGCCTCGTCAAAGCGGCGCTGCACTTCGTGGGCGAGGTGCGGGATGTCTTCCAGTCGTCGGACTGACTCCAGCCCCCTCCGCCTCGGCACCGAGGCGGAAGAGGTCAGGTCGGGATGAGATCCTGCTGGCGGGCGTACTCGAACACGCCTCCTGCCTCCAGAATGGCCGCCACATCGCCCAGCGGCTGGAGAGCCCACCTCTCGCCCGTCGTGAGGTTCGCGAAGGTGCCTGCCTTCGTGTCCAGTTCCACCTCGTCCCCCGTGCGGACCTTGTCGTTCAGTGTCTCCGAGGTCTCGAACGGCGCGAGGAAGCCGCCGTCCACGGCGTTGCGGTAGAAGATCCGCGCGTAACTCTCCGCCACCACGGCCTCGATGCCTGCCTCACGGAGCGCGAACGGTGCGTGCTCACGGCTCGACCCGCATCCGAAGTTGCCGCCGCCCACGATCACCGTGTACTCGCTCCGATGCTCGCCCTCGCGAACGAACGGGACGTGCCCATTGGGTAGCCCGGCTTGCGCAGGCGGGACGGAGGAGAGGGCGTACCGGCCATACAGCTTCCGTTCCTCGGGATCGGTGAGGCTGTAGACGAGGTGCTGCGCCGGGATGATCTGGTCCGTGTCGACGTGGTCACCGAGGACGTAAGCCCGGCCGCGGATGGTCTCTTTCATGGGACTTGGGGTTAGGGACTAGGGACTGGGGAAGGGAGATGGCATTTCCAGTCCCTCCGCCCCCCTGTCCCGAGTCCCTTCGCCGCTAGGCGACGAGCACGTCGCGCGGGTCGGTGATGACGCCGGAGAGCGCGCTGGCAGCGGTGGTGAGGGCGGAGGCGAGGTACACGGCGGACTGCTTGGAGCCCATCCGGCCGGGGTAGTTGCGGTTCGTGGTCGAGATGACGACTTCCGTACCGTGCGTGCGGCCGAAGGTGTCGGGCGGGCCCCCGAGGCAGGCAGCACAGGACGAAAGCCCGATCTTTGCGCCTGCGTTCTCGAAGATGGACGCCAGTGTCTCGCCGTCGACTTCCGTCGTCCAGAGCGCCTTGCGCACGTCGGTCGTCGCGGGGACGACGTAGGTGTCTACCTGCACCTCCTGACCTTTCAGAAGGCGCGCGGCGGCGACAAAGTCTTCCAGCTTCCCGCCGGTGCAGGACCCGATGTAGGCGCGGTCCAGCTGGGTCCCAGCGACCTCGCTCACGGGCGCTTTGTTGTCCGGCGCGTGCGGCTTCGCCACGACGGGCTCCATCGTGCTCACGTCGTAGACGCGCTCGGAGTGGTAGCGAGCGTTGGGAGCGGAGTAGACGGGCGTGAAGGGTCGGTCGGTGCGAGCACGCGTGTAGTCGATGGTCTTCGCGTCCGGCTGGATGATGCCGTTCTTGCCGCCCGCCTCGATGGCCATGTTGCAGAGCGTCATCCGCTCCTCCACCGAGAGATCGTAGACGGCCTGTCCGTCGAACTCCATCGCGCGGTAGGTGGCGCCGTCCGTCCCGATGTCACCGATGACGGCGAGGATGAGGTCCTTCGCCATGAGGTACGGCGGGAGCTCGCCCTCGAAGACGAACCGCATCGTCTCGGGCACCTTGACCCAGATCTTGCCGGTGCCCAGGATGAGCGCCGCGTCCGTGTTGCCGATCCCGGTCGAGAAGAGGCCGAAGGCGCCCGAGGTGCAGGTGTGGCTGTCGGTGCCGAAAAGCGTGGTGCCGGGGCGGTTGAAGCCTTCCTCCGCGAGTGCCATGTGGCACACGCCCTTGTAGCGGTCGCCGCCTACGTCGTAGTAGTGCGGGAGGTCGTGCTCGGCAGCGAAGGCCCGCAGGATCTCGATGTTGCGGTGCGCGTGCGTGTCGCTCGTAAAGATGTAGTGGTCCGGGATGATCGCGAGGCCGTCCTTGTCCCAGACTTGAGCGTCTTCGCCGAACTCGCGCTTGAAGATCTCGATGGTCGGTGGCCCGCAGACGTCGTGCGTCATGAGGGTGTCCACGTCGATCCAGATGGTTTCTCCGGGGCTGACGCGGTCTCGCCCGGCGTGCTGGGCGAGGATGGCTTCGGTGATGGTCATGGGACGGAGGGCGGCAGACGAGCGGTCAGTATCGGCAGGAAGGGGCTACGCGCCGCGGGCGACCGAGGCCGCCTCGGTGGCGCCGTCGCCGGAGCTGGCCGAGGGCTTCAGCCAGCCCATCATCGCGCGGAGCTTCGCGCCGACCGTCTCCAGCGGGTGCGCCTCGCTCTCGGCGCGCATCGCGGCCAGCTTCGGACCGCCTGCCTCCTGATCCGCGATGAACTCGCGCGCGAAGGCGCACGACTGGACCTCGGCGAGGACCTTCTTCATCTCGGTCTT
>JBCCPW010000244.1:0-6020 GCA_039024735.1 Bacteroidota bacterium | reverse complement strand
TAGCATGCGGTTCTGCCGGACGAGTCGGTCCGCCTCGGTGTGGGCGTGGGGGGCACGGGTGGGAAGTCTCCTGTGTGTGCTCGCGGTTGCGGGCGCATGCGACGAGGGCGTAGACCCAACCCTGGGCACCGAGCAGGTGTTCACCCTCTGGGGAGCACTCGACCCGACAACCGACCAGCAGGCCATCCGCGTCGTCCCGATCCAAGACCGTCTCAATGCCGCCACGGATGAGATCGATGCCGAGGTGGTCGTGACCGACCGCGCGAGTGGCGAGAGGATTGCGTTCCGCGATTCGCTCGTTACGTTCGACAACGGGACGCAGGGGCACGTATTCGTCGCGGACTGGACGCCCCAGGTAGGACAGACGTACCAAGTGTCCGCCCGGCGCACCGCCGATGACCAAACGGCGACCGCCGAGGTCCGCATACCGGACGCTGTCGTGCCGACGGTCGCGTTGGGGGCTGCGTCCAATCGGGAGGTGACCTACGAGGCCCGGGCCCCCGGGGCGCCTCGTGTCCGGTTCGGTGAACTCAGCCTGCGCTTCCAGGGTCTTCCTGGCACGCCCGACGATACCGTCTCGGTGGTGCTCTCGTCCCGCGAGGCGGTGGACCTGTTCGACGGGACCTGGGGGCGAGACATCAATTTCGTCTCGGCCGTGCAGGCCTACCTCCGGGAAGAAGATCTCCCCGTTCGGGTCCTCTCCCTCGTCGATGCCACGTATCGGTTCTACGTCACGAACGCGGAGTGGGTGGTCCCTGAAGGGGGATTCGACCTCGACCAGATCGTAGAGCCAGGAACGGTCTCCAACATCACCAACGGATTCGGATTCATCGGAGCGGGCTACTGGGCGAGTGCCACCTGGATCCCGGCCCTGTCCACTCAGGTCCGTGCAGGGTTCTTCGTGGCGGACGACCCGGCCTCTCAGGTCGTCATCAACGAGATCAGCGCCGATGGGCGAGTGGAACTCTACAATCCCACCGTGGAGACGGTCTCGATTTCGCGCTACGGGTTGACGGCAGCGCTCGACGGACGCCCCCCCTCGAACCCCTTCCCTGTTGGGACGGTGATCGGTCCCAAGGATTTTTTTGTGGTGGACCTCGGGATCGAGGTGGGCGAAGGAACGGAGGTCTTCTTTGTCAGCCCGGAAGGGAGCGTGGTCGGTGGGCTGTTTGTGGATCAGGCCATCGGGGGTCCGCTTCAGCCCCCGAGCTACGGATCCTATCCAGACGGCTTTTCCTTTGTCCCCGCTCAAGGGCTCCCCGACATCTTCCGAGGCGGCGTGGAGTCCTCCATGGGGGAAGCCAATGAGGTGTGGGACAAGCTGTTTCGGGTAAACGAAGTGTTCGCTGGCGCTGGCCGCGATGGATTCGTTGAAGTGGAACGGTTGAACCCATTTGCTCCTACCGCGTGGGCCCGTATCGGGACGTCCAGCAGCACGACGTGGTTTGGACCTCTGGCGTCTGGCGAAGCGGGGGACTTCCTCCTGTTTGCGGAGTCGGGGCGGGTAGACCTCCCGCTCATTGGCGGCACCGTGTTCATGATCTACCAGGATCCCAAGAGTGCGGCGGGCCGCGTCTTGGATGTCCGCTCGTACGGGCCACAAGCTTCTGGTACATCCTCCGGGTACGTGTTCAACGGGACCGATGCCTTGTGGACGCCCGGACTATCCCCTACTCCCCTCGCGCTCAACAGCGGGTCCTCCTCGCCCCTTCCATGACGTTTCGTCTTTCGTTCCGCCGTCTCGCTGTTCTGGCGGGTGTCCTCGTACCGTTCCTTGCCGCTTGCGATGAGGGCGTCGGAGGGACACAGGGGACCGATCAGGTGTTCACCATCTGGGGATACCTAGACCCCACCATCGATCAGCAGGCCATCCGCGTCGTTCCGATCTCAGACCGCATTGACGCCGAGGCGTCCGACGCGATCGACGCGGAGGTGACCGTGACCAACGTGGCGACGAACGAGGTGGTGGCCTTGCGGGACTCCCTCGTCACCTTCGACACGGGCGAGAGCGGCTTTGTCTTCATTGCAGACTGGACCCCGAGCTTTGGTCAGATGTACCGCCTGGAAGCCCGCCGCAGTGATGGACGGGTAGCGTCGGTGGAGGTGGAGATTCCTCCGCTCGTGGATGCCGAGGTGGGGGAAGCGGTTTCGACACTTGGAGACGTGACGTATCCCTTCGCGTTTACCGGAGCCCCCAACGTGTTTGCCGCTCAGATCGACCTGATCGTCCAGCAAGGGGGAGGCGACACCACGCGTCTCAGCGTCCCCTTCCCGGCTGCACGAGGGGCAGAGAACGAGGTGGCGATCACGTTCGCCTCCACTGTCCGGGGCTTTCTCACGGATCGTCAACTCGTTGGCAGCCTCCAACTGATTGAGGCTGAACTGGTGGCGTTTGTCGCCAACGAGGAGTGGGACGTACCGACCGGTCGGTTCGATGACACCGATGCGATTGTGGAGCCTGGCACCGTTTCCAACGTGACCGACGGCTTTGGCTTCGTAGGGGGCGGCTACTTCACGCGCACCTCGTTCGTGCCGTCGGTGAACACGCAGATCCGCGCCGGATTCGGAGCGAGCGAGGACGCCGCGGCTCGTATCCGTATCAACGAGGTGAGCACAGCCGATGGCTGGGTTGAACTTTACAACCCTCTCGATGAAGTCGTCTCGATCGGTGGCTATTCGATCGCAGACGCCTCCACAGGCGGACAGCAGACGGTTCTTCCAGGGACAGCCGCCATCGGTGCCCGAGGCTTCTTTGTGGTCGATTTGACCTTCGACATTGATGCGCCGCAGACACTCTACTTCCGAAACGGCGCAGGCCGCGAGGTCCTCCAGCGGAACTTGGTGTCGGTTGAGACGGGACGCACGTTCGGATCCTACCCTGATGGGCGCCAACTCGTCCTCCGCATTGGCGATGATGCGCAGGACCTCATGGGGGGCGCCCTCATCCCAACCCGAGGCCAGCCCAACGAGCCCGAGGCTCGGCCGGTTCTGCTCAACGAGATCTACACCGCTGGGACCGGGTGGGCCGAGGTGTTCCGGCCGCTCACGTCCGACGTGACACTTCGCAACGTGCGCGTGATCACATCGGAGCGGGAGGTGTTGTCGCGCCCGACGTTGCCTCTGCCGACCCCTGGTGGGTTGGCGGTCGCGGACGAGAGCGCAGGGGCGGGCCTCGTGCTGGAGCAGCAATCCGGTGAGGTGCTGGTCCTCGCGGGCTACTCCGAGAGTCCCGATCCGGGAGCTCCGGTTCGTTTCCGCGTGGTGGACGTTCGGGCGTACGGCTTGCAGAATCCCGATCTCTCCGAGGGGCGGATGCCGGACGGCGGTCCGTGGCAAGCGGACCTCCTGCCGACGCGCGGAGCGCCCAACGCAACGTCCCGTCCCTTCTGACGATCCCCGCCTCGGTCCGCTCGTGGCAACAGCCGGAGTGTCACCGAGGCGGGCCGATTCGTCGCGGGGGCGGTAGGTTGGCCGCATGACGGACGACCCGGATCTTCAGGCCCGCGTGGAGGCGCTCGAAGGGCGCGTGGCCGAATTGGAGGCACGCCTGGAGCGTGCCGCGCGGGTGTCTCGTGCGCGCCGCGCGAAGCCCTCGCGACCGCCCGGGGTGCGCGTCCGCTGGGCTGAGGCGAAGAGCGAAGACGTGCTGGGCAAGGTCGGCATCGGACTGTTTCTCATCGGTGTGCTGTTCTTGCTGCGCGAGGCGGTGGAGCGAGGGTGGCTGACGGCCGCGGTCCGGGTGGGGGGAGCAGGGGCGATTGGGGCGGCGCTGGTGGTGGTGGGGATGCGCATGCGCGAGTCACGTCCCGTGCTGGGGCGCCTGCTCACGGGAGGCGGCATCGCGGCCCTCTTCGGGACCCTCTGGACGGCAGCGGTTCTGTATCCCTTGCTCCCGCCCTTGGTGGCGCTGGCGGGGATGGCCGGGGTTGCGGCGCTCGCGCTGGTCTTGGCCTCGCGCGAGAACGACGCAGCGCTCTCCGTGGTGGGCACACTCGGTGCATTGATGACGCCGTTGCTGCTCTACCGAGAGGGCGGCCAGATGGATCTGCTGATGGGCTACGCGGCGGTGGTGCTGGTCGGTGCGGCGCTGGTGTACTGGCGGCAGGGCTGGGCCGCGCTCGTCGGGTCCGCCTCGGTGGGCGGGTGGGGCGTGGTGCTTGTCGCGTGGGTCGTCGGGATCTGGCCCGAGGCGGTGGAGGCCGGTCGTGTGGACCGGTGGGCATTCTCGCTCGGTGCGCTGGCGGTGTGGGCAACGACGGGTGCAGTTCCGGTCCTTCGGGCCCGGATGACGGATCTCTCATCTGATCCGGTCTTCGCTGGGTGGCCTGCGCTCGTTCGGCCCACCGAGGCGGCCGTGTTCGTGGCCCCCCTCGCGCTGATCGGCTTCCTGGATGCGGCGTGGACGTGGTCCGATGCGGTGTTCGCGGGGGTCGCCCTCGGTGTGGGGGCCGTGGCTGTGGGGGCGAGTACGGGGGCGTTCTCCGGTCCCCTTCGCCTCGCGGCGGTCGCCCTCGCGGCGTGGGCGGTCACCCGCATTCTCGGGCCGGACGACGGGCGGACGGCCGCCGCGATCGTCGCGATCGGGTGCGCCCTCGTCTGGAGCGCGCGCCGCGACCGGCAGCGCGACGTTGCGCTTGTCGGGCACGCCATCGCGATGGGAGCCGCAGCGGGTCTCGTTCTCGTGCTGATGGTCGTGCCGGGAGTTCCGTTCGAGGAACTGGAGCCTGTGACAGGGCACCGTCTGCTGGATGCGACGCTCGCCGCGGGTCTCGGCGCCCTCGCGCTCGGCGGGATCGGGTTCGCGTCTGGGCGCGAGACCACCGCGCGAGGCTTCCACCTCACGGCGGCGCATCTCGTGGTGGTGGTGTGGCTGCGGCTGGCGCTTGGCGGGATGGAGAACGGGACGGCGCTCGTGAGCGCGGCCTGGGGCGTGTATGGCGTCGTGTTGGTGGTGGTGGGACTCCGCCTCGGTGACGACCTCGTCCGCGCCATCGGGTTGGGAACGGTCCTGCTGACGGTCGCGAAGGTGCTGCTTGTGGATCTCGCGGAGGTGCCCGCGCTGTGGCGGATCGTGCTGTTCATGGGCCTCGGGGCGCTGCTCCTCCTCGTGAGCTACCTCGTGCCGAGCTTGCTCAAGGGCCGGACGCGCGAGGGTCCCGGCGGCGACGGCCTCGCGGAGCCTCCGCTCCCGCCCACGCCGAGCGTGCCCGAGCCCACCGAGGCGGAGTAGGCCCGCCTCGGTGCCAAGTCAGGGCTGCAACGTTCTAGCTCGCCCCTCATCCTTGTGTCATCCTGAACGCAGTGAAGGATCTCAGCGCCGATCTCACAAGCCGTCGGAACCGGTGATTCTGGGCTCAACGCCCGAGTCGAGATCCTTCGCGTTCGCTCAGGGTGACACGGTAAGGATAGCGCTGGCCCTGCCTCGCGGGAGTGATCGTGGTGACACCGAGGCGGAGTGGCACGAGCCGGGCCGATGGAGCTGCTTCCCGAAACCCGAAACCCGAAACCCGTCGGTGGTAACCTCCGCGCCTCCCCGCCCCGCCACGCATGCCCGAGACCGACCCCACCTGGACGAGCCTCCTCCCGCCCATCCTCGCCATCGGCCTCGCCATCTGGACGCGGCAGGTCTACCTCTCACTCGCGGCGGGCGTCGCGCTTGGGTTCACGATCCTCGTGGGCGGCAACCTGCTGACCGGTCTCGCCGCCACCGTGGACGGCCTCGTGGCGGTCTTCGCCGATGCGGGCAACGCGCGCGTGCTCCTGTTCACCCTCGTCATCGGCGCGCTCATCGCGACAGTGGAGGCCGCGGGCGGCGTGAAGGGCTTCGTGGAGGCGCTCGACCGACGAGGCGTCTTCAACGGGCCGCGAGGCGCCCGCGTGCTGGCATTCCTGACCGGCCTCGGCATCTTCATCGAGAGCAACATCACGGTGCTCGTGGCGGGGTCCGTGGCGCGTCCGCTGTTCGACCGGCAGAAGAGCAGCCGCGAGATGCTGGCCTACCTCATCGACTCCACCAGCGC
>JBCCPW010000243.1:0-6033 GCA_039024735.1 Bacteroidota bacterium | reverse complement strand
TGGGTCCGGCCGGATGCCCGAGCACGTCGCCGTAGTGCACGGCCGTCGTGACGGAATCGCGGTGAGAGTAGACGTGCGGGCGGATCCGCGTGTACTCCAACTGCACGTCCGTGTTGGCGAGCCGCCCCAGGCCTGGAATCGGCGGGTCGGCGAGTTGGATTCCCGCGACGATCCCCCACTTGCTCAGCCACGAGTCGTTGAAGAGTTCGGCTGAGACGAACTCGTCCAGAAGGCCCTGCGCGTACAACCGGACCCCCGGGACGGCACGCCACGCCGCGCCCGCACCGAGGAGCATGTTGTCCGGACTGCCCAGGTCGCGTTCCACGGCGCGGTAGAGACCGAACGGCACGAGGTAGGAGGGCTCAAAGCCGTTGCGATTGTCGTCAGCCCGGTCCCCGAAGATCACGCCCTCAAAGATCTCCACCTCCACACCTGCACCGAGGCGGGCCGCTGCGCGATGGAAGGCGCCGTACCGCTGCTCCACCACGCCGTCGCCATCATTCAGGCCCTCCGCACGAGGATCCAGGAAGCGCGCGTACAGGCTCTGGAAGGAGATCGGCCCGAGCGTGAGCCGAGCGTGCACGTGATCGTACTCGGAGGCGTAGTTGCTTACGAGCAGGGCGCCTCGGGCAAAGCCCCACCGATTGCGGTCGCGTCCGGCACGGACCTCGAAGCGGCGATCCCGGTAGCCCACCACGCCTGCCGACTGGATGTAATCGTACGTCGGATCGGGTGTGCCGGAGGTGACGGTCCAGGACGTCCGCGGGCTCGTCCGGCGGTCGCGCGAGCCGTTCGGGGCGAGCACCTGCGTTTCCGTGATGCGCGCCTCAGCGAAGAACCGCCCGACATGGCCCGCGGCCCGAAGACCTCGCGCAGCTTCCCACACGGTGGCCGCCTCGGTGCCTCCATCCTCGGGGCGGTTGACGGAGCCCGGCCCGGCGGCGAGCCCGAGCAGAGGCGAGATCTCGACGCCGTAGTCCTCGTCCGAGAGGTGGACGAACGAGCGTGCGTTGGGGTACAGCGCGGTTCCGTCCGCAGTGGCGCCGAAGAGGCCCGCCGTCTCGCGCCCGAGGTAGCCGTCCAGCAGGCGTCGGTCCGTGCCGGAGAGGCTGGCGTCCATCGTGTCCAGCCGCGCGAGGGCCTCGCGGGTGTTGAGCGGGAGCGCGCCGGGGTCGAAGTCGGGGAGATGGCCGAGCGCGTGCTGCCGGAGCACGAACCGCTCCAGGTCGCTCTCGATCTGGAGGACGCCCTCCACCTGGGCGGCGGCGGGACTGGCGAGCAGCGCGACGAGAAGGAGAAGCGGACGCATCGGACGTGTCAGAAACTCGTGCAAGCTAGGCCGACTCTCGCCGCCTCGGTACCGAGGCGGTTGTACTCACCGGCCGACGGGTGGCGATATCCTCCGGAATGCTCCGTGCCCTCGTCCTAATCGTCGCCGTCGCGTCTCCGCTGGCCGCACAGCCTCCCCCCGGACAGGCCCCGCCCCTCACGCTCACGTTGCGCATTCCCATCAACCCTGCGCCGGACCAGCCGCGCATGAGTCCGCGCCAGTGGGCCGAGATGGGCGCCGTCGCGCTGACCGGGGTGGGTCACCTCGCGGCGTCCGAGGCCGGACTCTCGGCCGCGTACATCCCGGTCGTGATCGGCGGGTGGGGCGGGTACATCGGGTATCGGGAGGCCACAGGCGAGCCGTTTCTCCGTGATCTCGGATTCACGTCCGAGAACCTCGGCCCGGCCTTCCGCGACGCGACTGTTCTGGCAGGCGTTGCCACGGCGGGCATGGTCGCCATCGGGGCGGCGCAGGGCACGCTCCGGCTGGAGGCAGACATGCTCCCGCTCCTCGTGCTCTATCCGCCATGGGGCCTCACGCAGCAGATGCTCGTGCAGGGGATGGTCACGCGCCATCTGAGCGACGGTGGTGTGTCTCCCTACATCGTCACGCCGGTCTCGGCTGCGGCCTTCGGCTCGGTCCACGTGCCCAACTGGGAGTTGACCGCCGCTACGACCGGGCTTGGGCTCGCATACGCCGGTCTGTACCAGCGGCACGAGAACCTGTGGTCGCTCGGGATCTACCATGGGGTTCTCGGGGCCGGGTTCTACGTGTGGGTGCTCGACCGGAATCCGTGGGAGGAGACGTTCGGCGGCGGGGAGGCGCCGTGATGCGAGGCCGGACCGCCTCGGTGGGTCCGCCTCGGTGGGTCCGCCTCGGTGACGCCTGTGCCTCTCCGCCTCGGCACCGAGGCGGGGTGGAAGAACGAGACTCAAATCGGTGGCGGTAGGGATGCAGTTTCGCAGAAGGCACCCAAGAACCATTACCCAATCGTGTGGGTGGATCCGTCAGTCTGGGGAAAAGCCGAGCCGGAATTGGCCCGGGCTGGTTCCAACCTGCTTCCTGAACCAGCGGCCGAAGTGCGAGGCGCTGGAATAGCCGAGTTGGAACCCGACCTCGGCCACGGAGAGTGAGGTGTGAATAAGCAGGCGTCGTGCTTCTAGTGACCGCCGTGCGTTCACGACATCAAGAGGACGTACACCCATAGCGCTCCGCACTGTGTCGGAGAGGTGGCTCGGGGAGACGCCAAGGCGAAGAGCATAATCCCGGATCTGAAGTGCCTCCGTGACCGTCTCGTCTACGATCCGTTCGAATTCAGCCGCCAGTCGGTCAGCAGCCGAGAGCCTGGAGCGCGTGGGGATGAGGAGATGGCCGCCAATCTCCAAAATCATCGTGCGAACGTACGCGGGAAGGAGCACGATATCGTCGTGATGATTGGTCCTGGCGTGATGCAATGCGCGCTTGGCCATCGAGAACAAGACGGCGGCCGAGTCCTCGTCCAGGTAGACACGGGGGTCGGGTGTGCGCCGGGCGCGCCCAAGCCCGAGGTAGGCCAGATCCTCCGTTGTGAAGTGCTCTAGGCGGAGGCTGGCGAGGAAACATCCGTGATCGTCCCCACGCGCCACGTGTAGACCTGTCCCGGTAGGAGTAGAACCGCTGTATCGCGTGAGATACCAAACGACTCAAAGTCACAGAAGAGCCCTCCAGCGCCAGAAAGGGGCCACACCAACTCAACGTGATCGTGGCGGTGGATGCGGCTGATCTGGGAGTTCAGAGCCGCGAGGTCGCGTTCACCTAGCCGAAGCACCGAGACCCGGTGCGGCGTGGAGAGGAGGCAGAGCGAGGGGCAAAGAGAGGTGGGACTCAATAGACTCAAAGGCGAGTATCCACAACCAGTTTGCCTGTCGCCCCCCCTCGTTCCATGATCGCGTGAGCCTCTGTGATCTCGTTCATCGCGAACACCCGGTGTATAGCGGGACGGTAGCGCCCGGTCTCCACCAACTCCACAATGCGTTGGAGGGCGTCCGTCAACTCACTCGCTGGGACCGTATCGCTCGTGAACGTGGTAAGCCGGACGGTGGAGGGGATAAGTTGAAACGCCTCCATCGTGTGCAGTACCCACTCATTGCCCAGGATGCCAGTGTAGCAGACGATGCCGCCAGGGCGGACACACCGTAGCGAGTCCGCGAGTGTAGCAGTGCCGACGAGTTCGAGGACAGCATCTACTCTGTCTCTCAACAGGTGACGAGTGGCTTCGGCGATCGATCCGTTGTCTATAAGGACCTCGTCGGCGCCCTGATCCAGGAGGACCTGACGACGAGCCTCCCGGCGGGTAGTTGCGAGGACAGTGAGGCCTAGGTCTTTCGCAATGGAGATCGCTGCCATCCCTACGGACGAGGTGCCTCCCCGGACAAGGAGTGTCTGTCCGTGTTCGATGCGAAGGGACATTGCGAGAGAACCCCAGGCTGTCGCGAACGTCTCGGGCAACGCCGCGAGTGTCCGCCAGTCGAGAGTCGTTGTCAGAGGAATCACATGGGCCCGTGGCACACGGGTGTACTCGGCGTACCCACCGTCATAGGCACGACCCAGCCCACCCATGAACGCCGCTACGGTTTTCCCAGGCGCGAGGTCGGTGTTTGGCGCAGCTTCCACGGTGCCCACACACTCGATCCCAAGAACACGCGGAAGCTGGACGGCGTTGCCCGGGTGTCCCTGGCGTGTGTACATCTCCGACCGGTTCAGGCCGAAGGCTTCGGCGCGAATCAATACGTCTCCCTCGCGGGGTTCCGGCTTCGGGTAATCGGGTTCGAGTGTGAGCCCTGAGGGTGGTCCAAACCGGCGGAGAACGATGGCGTTCATGTGGGCAACATCAACGGGCGTACAACATCGCAGCAGAGAACCCGAGGAGGGCGTCTCCGGGCCAGCCGGGGTACGCCTCGCGCATCGCATTCATGAAGGCCTCCGGTGTGCCTGCCTCGGTACGAGCATCGATGGTCTGACGGAGATACTCGATGTCCTGTTGGAAAACTGCTGCCGTCGTTGGTCGCCCGTGACCGACGAGGACAGCGCCATCTAGGTCCGTCATCCCGCTAAGAACTCCCATCCAACTGTCTATCGTGTCGTTGCCTGTGAAGAGGTGAACCTGATTGTACGCGAGGTCCTGCACAATATGGATGCCCGCACTAGGGAGACGGACGATGACCTGTTCTGGAGCTTCCGCATCCTCAACGCGCTCAAACTCGAAGTCGAGGCCGTCAATGGTCATGGCACCTTCCGTGAGCGTCTGCGTCGGTGCGAGGACGGTCTCAGGGAGAAGCTGGCCCATTTGCTGGCGTTGGCCGTCAAGCATGCCCTGGCCCGTCGTCGCGATGGCATCCTGAGTTGCCGCGAGTGCATAGATCGGCACATCCTCGAAGGCGACGGAGAGGCCGTAGAAGTGATCGGGATGAGCGTGAGAGATCACGACGCGCTCCACAGGCTTCTCCATGCCGCTGAGGATGCGTTTCAACTCCTGAGCGTACGGTACCTGAAACTGAGCGTCCACGACCACCAAACCTGTCTCGGCTTCAATGATGTGGCTCGTAACGTGGTTGCTAGACGCGGGGCTGACGTAGGTGTAGACCCGGACGCCGTTGCGTTCAGTCGTCACCAGATCACCTTCGAGAGCCAAATCAGAGGGAGCAGGGCCATTTGCAGGTTCCGTCGGTTCGGGGGTTGTGCAGGCCGGGAGAAACGGGCTAGCCATCCCGAGTGCAGCAGCCGCGCCGGTAAACCGAAGAAGGGAACGGCGGGAGAGGGGCGTGGGCATGAGTCTGTGGCTTGACGATGGGAGACGACGCATAGAGCGCGGATCACCAGAAACCTATTCGAGCAGTGGAGTGAGCACGAGATCCAGGGTTCGGAATCGATGTCCGATTCTTCGGATTCAAAGAGAGGCGATGGCTTCTCCAGTCGAATCCACGTTTGTCATCCTGCAGAGCCCAGTCCCTGTAGCTTCTGAGCACGCTACTTGTTGCCCGTCATGGCTAAGCCCCCCGTTACATCTGTGGACATGGAGGAACCCGCGCTCGGGCGCTCCACCGAGGAGCGCCGCCGCCTCGCCGACCTCGCCGCAACGACCATTCGCGGCCTCACCATCGACGCCGTGGAGACGGCCAACAGCGGGCACCCCGGCCTCCCGATGGGCATGGCGGACGCCTCGGTGGTCCTCTGGAGCCGCTTCCTGAAGCACAACCCGGCGGACCCGCACTGGCCCGATCGCGACCGGTTCGTGCTCTCCGCAGGCCACGGATCCATGCTGATCTACAGCCTGCTCCACCTCTCCGGCTACGACCTCGCGCTGGACGAACTGAAGCAGTTCCGGCAATGGGGCAGCCGCACCGCCGGGCACCCCGAGAGCCACCTGCTTCCGGGCGTGGAGACGACCACGGGGCCGCTGGGCCAGGGCATCGCGACGGCGGTGGGGATGGCCATGGCCGAGGCCCATCTCGCGGGGCGCTTCAACACCGAGGCGCACACGGTCGTGGATCACCACACGTACGTGATCGCGAGCGACGGCGACCTGATGGAGGGCGTCAGCAACGAGGCGTCCTCGCTGGCCGGCCACCTCGGTCTCGGCAAGCTGGTCGTCCTCTACGACGACAACCACGTCAGCATCGACGGGCACACCGACCTCGCCTTCTCCGAGGACGTGGCGGCGCGCT
>JBCCPW010000242.1:0-6052 GCA_039024735.1 Bacteroidota bacterium | reverse complement strand
TCGATGGCGTCGAGCTTCGCGTGCGGGGCGGCGGGCGCACGTTCGAGGTGGAGGTGGACGACGGAACCCGCCGGGGCTGGCGCTCGGTCTCGCGACGGGCGGCCTTCCCGACCTCCTCAGACTGGCAGGTCGTGCGTGTGCCCTTCTCGGCGCTGCGGACGAGCGTGTTCGGACAGCCCGTCCGGGCGCGAGACGTGGACCCGAGCGCGGTGCGGAGCTTCGGGCTCTACATCCTGGACGGGCAAGACGGCCCGTTCGACCTGGAGGTGGACTGGATCCGGGCGTACGCGGAGGGCTGACGCGGTCCGCCTGGGGACCGAGGCGGGCAATCGGTGCGTCCGGGACCGAGGCGGCTTCGAGGGCCCGTGTCGGGCCGACAACCTTTGAGCAACGCGCCCTGACTGGTGCAGAGTGTCAGACCGGTGTGTGCCTCCCCCACGCCTCGGAGCCTACTTGACATTCTCCTGATTATGGGGGTTTTACGGCCAGGGGTAACGTGCGACCGACGTACACCCAAACGCTTCAGGGGAACTCAGCAGTACTCCCTGTGCGATCCCAGCTATCTGGTCGCTCAGGTCAGGGGTCAATGCATCCGATCCGTCCGGCACGCTGGCGGACAACTCGGCCGTACGCCGAACGTGACCTGAGGTGGTGAACTCGGCCTTGATCTGGACGGGTCCGTCTCTGCTGATGGTCTCAACGGCGGGCCAAAGGGCACCACGTTCGATCGAGGTCGGAGCGAAGCCCAGCGAATCGCTGAATGCCCCAACGAATGCCGAGTGGTCGGCGTAGGTGGTTACAAACACTCGGCGCTGCTCAACGCCTCTGAAGTAAGACCGCCCATCCGAAACGCTGCACTTCCCGGTTGCTCCTTCGATGTTGATCGGCTCAGCCTCACCTGGCCTTAATGCGAGCGACAGCATCGCCAGCCCTACGAGGAGGGCCCCGATGGTCCCCCTGACTTCGAGATGGTTCGGAGGACGCCACTCGACCTCAGATCCAGCCTTGGCTGCTTTTCGAGACCGGAGCTGATAGACAAGATACCGAATTGGAAGCACAAAACCTACTGCAATAAAGAGCAATGAAAGAAGCAAATATTTTATCAGTCGAAATCAACCGCGAGCGCCGTAGAACAGGGGGCCGCTCAGCCGCCGCACGGACAGCTGGCTGGTGGAGCGAGCCGCAGGATACGCGATGCCAGAACGGGGCGAAAACGCTACGGCGTGCGGGCGGCCTGCAGTGGCGAGTTCTGCCGCCGCGATCTAATTGATGGCGGCGAGAAGGAGGACGAAAGACAAAAAGGCACCCGCGAAAGACCAGCACCCGACTACCAACCAGAATGCGACCGGCTGCGACTCGCGATGGAGGTAGCCACCGCTGACCGTAGCCGCACCGGTTCGTACAGCGTCGAAGCTGGCTCCTAGCGTCACCAGTACGAGTCCGGCGACGATTCCGGTCTGCTCGTCCCCTGCCGCCAGTCCGGCGAGCACGGCGCCGATGGCTGCGACGATCATCACCGTGCCGAACCGAGGTTTCTTTTGCGTTTCAGTCACGCAAGTTGAGACAGGCGGGAGGCGGCAGAACAACAAGTATTGGTGAGCGTAGCGCCGGACAAAACCCGAACGCCACCCGCAGAATACATGCGCAACCCGTCGACCCGACCGCCTCGGTGCGGAGAAGGCATCGGTACGGGATGATCGTGCGTCACGATCGGTGGTATCCCGCATCACGCCGAATCATCCCGTACCGCCGCCTCGGTGTCGCAAACAATGGGGTCACGCAATGTGCCCTCGCGGGATCTCAGAAGCACTCCTCTCGGACCACCCGGCCGTCCACCATCACCCCGCACACGTGCGTGACAGTCTCCAGCGGGTCCCCGTCGAAGAGCACGAGATCGGCGTCCGTGCCCACCTCCAGTGAGCCGACCCGGTCGGCGATGCCGAGGATCTCGGCGGCGTCGATAGACACGGCTTCCAGCGCGGGCACCCGGCCCAGACCGTACGCCGCCGCGACGGCCGCCTCGAAGAGCACCACGCGCGTCTTCGGCACGTAGCCCTCGTAGCCGCTCTGGATCGCGAACGGGATGCCTCGCGCCCGGAGCTTGGCGGCCGTGTCAAACGCGAGGGCTTCACTCTCGCCCCCTGCTCGCGCCATCGTGGGGTGCAGCGCCACCGGGACGCCCGCCTCGGCGATCTCATCGAGCAGGAGGTGCGCCTCGGCGGCGCCGCTCAGGATCAGGTCCATCTGCGGGAACTCGCGCGCGAGGCGGAGGACGGTCAGGATGTCGTGGGCGTGGTTGGCTGTGATGAGCGCAGGCATCCGGCCCGTGGCGACGGCCGCGAGCGCCTCCTTGTCGAGGTCCCGAGGCGGGGGCTCGTCCCCGGCCATCTTCTCGGCGTGCGCGAGGCCGCTGTGGAGCGCGCTGCGGATCTCCGCGATGGCCCGCGAGCGCGTCCCCGGCGCATCGAAGTTCTGCCGGACGCTCGGCCCCACGGTCATTGCCATCATCGTCGTGGAGTCCACGAGGGCCTCGTCCAATGACGTGTAGCCCGTCTTCACGATGGTCGTCTGGCCCGCCGCGAGCGCACCGGGGCTGTGCCCCGTGTGGACCGTCGTGACCCCGAGCGAGAGCAGCCAGCCCACCAGTTCGTCGCGCGCGTTGTAGGCGTCGATCGCGCGAAGCGACGGCTGGAGCGGCGAGGCGTCATCGAGGGCATCCTGGTCCTGCTCTTGGTTCAGCAGACCCGAGAGGCCCACCGTCCCGCGCACGTCCACGAGGCCCGGCGTCACCACCACCCCTCGCAGTTCGCGTGCGCCCCGAGGCGGACGCACCCGTGAGGCCGGGCCGACCTGGGCGATCCGCCCGTCTTCAATCACTACCGCGCCGTTCACGATGGGCGGCCCTGCCATCGTGTAGAGGGTGTCGGCGTAGACCACCATCGCGCCTTGGGCGTGGACCGAGGCGGAGAGGGAGACCGCGAGCGCGGCGAGGCAGAAAAACCGGATCATCCGACGGGGACAACGACGACGTGGGCGCCGCCGCGCGAGGCGATGGTAAACGAAAGGGGAAGCGTGGAGCCATCGTCCAGGCGGACCGTGCCGTCGATCAGGTCGAAGCTGTCGCCGCCCGCGATGCCGGGCGTCTGGACCGTGTGCTGCCGGAACGTGACCACGCGGATGCGGCCGAGGTCGTCCCAGGTGGGTCCCGCCTCGGTGAGCGACCGGATCCCGAGCGTCTCGAGGAGAAGCTGAGGGGCGGCGGTCTCCGCACTCCCGTTCCTCTCCAGGAGGGCGCGTTGCTCGGGGAACACCTCGGGGTCCATCCGCTGCGCCACACCGAGCCAGTCCTGCCGGTCGATGGCGGCGGCGAGCTCGCCGAGGAAGTCATCGAGGCGGTCATCGCCGGTCGGGATGACGGGCTGGGCCATCGCGATGGGACCCTCGGCCGGGCGAGACGGAACGCCCGCGTACGGGCCATCAGCGGGAGCCTCGGGTAGAGGCGCCGTGCCTCGGCAGCCGACGAACGACAGGGCGAGAACAAGCGCGAGGGCGAATCGCATGGGGATGTTCATTCGTGGACGTGGGACGCGCTACGGTACACCTCGTACCCTCCGACGGAGTACGCGGCATCTTCGGGAATTGCGAGATCGAAGACCTTGGTGCCCTCCACCCAGGTCTGCTCGATGCGAGTGTAAATGGAGAGCGGATCGCCGGAGAGCACGATCAGGTCGGCGTCCTTGCCGGTTTCCAGCGAGCCGATCCGGTCGGCCATGCCGAGCATGCGGGCGCCCGCCATCGTCATGGCCTCCAGCGCCTTCTCGCGGCTCATCCCGGCGCGCACGCCGAGGGCGGCGGAGCGGAGGAAAAGGCGCGAGTCGGTCACGTAGTCGTCGGTGTGGTAGGCCACGTCCACGCCCGCGTCTTCGAGCACCTTGCCGGTGCGGAAGATGAGGCCGCGCGCTTCGAGCTTGCCGCCGGGCGAGTCAAGGACGATGATGCTCGCGGGGGCGCCCGCCTCGGCGATCTCCTCGGCCACCCGCCATCCCTCGGAGACGTGGTGGAGCACCGGCGTGAAGCCGAACTCGCGACCGAGGCGGAGCGCGGTCAGCACATCGTCGTGGCGGTGCGTGTGGAAGTGGACCTGACGGCGACCGTCGAGGACCTCCAGCAAGCCCTCCATTCGCAGGTCGCGCGAGGTGGAGTCCGCCTTGGCGCGGTACGCGAGCGCATCGAGGAAGGCATCTCGCACGATGGCGGCGGAGCGGGCGCGGGTGCCTGGGAAGCCGTTTCGGCCTCGGAGCGAGTTGGTGCCGTTTGCCATCTTCATGCCGCCGCAGATCTCCGTCAGCGGGTCGTCGCAGACGAGCATCCCCTCAATCGTGTTGGCGTCGCGCGTCTTGAGGTAGGCCGTCTGGCCGCTCATGAGGTGGCCGGAGCCCGGCATCACGTTGAGGGTCGTGATGCCGCCTGCACGGGCGCGCTCGAAAGAGTCCGAGCGAGGATCGAGAGCGTCGAGGATGCGCGCGTCGGGGTGCATCGGACTGGAGGAATCACCGCCGTCTCCCGAGCCGACGTGCGAGTGGGTGTCCACGATGCCCGGCATGAGGACCTTCCCGGAGACGTCGATCACCTCGGCGCCACGCGGCACACGCACCGAGGCGGACGGGCCGACCGCCACGATCCGCCCCTCGCGGATGACGACCGTCCCGTTCTCGATGGGCGCGGACGTGATCGGGACGACCGTCGCGCCCATGAATGCGACGGAGCGCTCCTGCGCCTCGGTGCGCCCGATGGCGAGACCGACCAGGAGAACGAGAAGAAGTCGGAGGGTCACGGCAAGAAAACCGGAAGCGGCGGGGACTCGGACGGCGGCTGAACATACCATCGGCCCCTCTCCTCTCCCTTCGCCATGCACCCCTGGCACGACATCCCTACCGGGAAGAACCCCGCCGAGGCCTTCAACGCTGTCATCGAGATCCCCAAAGGCGGCACCATCAAGTACGAATTGGACAAGCGCAGCGGCCTCCTCCGCCTCGACCGCGTCCTCTACTCCTCCGTGTACTACCCGGCCAACTACGGCTTCATCCCGCGCACCCTCGGCGACGACGGCGACGCGCTGGACGTGCTCGTGCTCATGAGCGAGCCCGTCGATCCGCTGACGCTCATCCGCGCCCACCCCCTCGGGATGCTGCCGATGCAGGACGAGGCCGGTGGAGACGAGAAGATCCTCGCCGTCTGTCCCGACGACCCGGGCTTCCTCGGATTCGACACCCTGGACGACCTCCCGATTCACGTCCTCCGCCAGATCGAGCGCTTCTTCAAGGACTACAAGACCCTGGAGGGCAAGACCGTCGAGACGTACGACTACGTGGGCGTGGAGGAGACGGTGCGGGTCATCCAGGAGGGACGCGAGCGGTACCTGGATCACTTCCCGGAGCGGGCGTGGCCGGGGGCGTGATGCCTCCCGCCTCGGTGACACCCGAGAGGCTGTCTGGCAGCCGTTGCCTGGGTCCCGGACGCCCCCTTGAGGGGGCTCCCGCGAAGCGGGTGGGGGTGTTCGCCTGACCCTTGAGGCTCCGCCGACACCCCCCGCCGACGTCGACCGCCCTCATGGGAGAGTCTCGTCTACCCAACAGCAACTCAACGCTCCGAGGCGGGCGCACCCGAGACCACGCGAGGCGAACGCACAGGGCCTCCGCCTCGGTAGCTTCGCGAGTCCCCTCTCCCCTGCCATGTCCGACCTCCTCACGACGCCCCTCCACGACCGGCACCTCGCCCTCGGTGCCCGCATGATGCCCTTCGCGGGGTTCGACATGCCCGTGCAGTACTCGGGCATCCTGGACGAGCACCGGGCCGTCCGCGAGGCCGCCGGGCTGTTCGACGTGAGCCACATGGGCGAGGTGCTCGTGACCGGCCCCGAGGCGGGCGCCTTCGTGCAGCACCTCGTCACCAACGACGTGGGCCGCCTGACCGACGGCAAGGCGATGTACTCCGTGATGTGCACCGAGGCGGGCGGCGCCGTGGACGACCTCCTCGTCTATCAGTACGGCGC
>JBCCPW010000241.1:0-6054 GCA_039024735.1 Bacteroidota bacterium | reverse complement strand
CGTCAGCCGAGACGAGCACAGCCCCTATCCGACGAGCCTGCGAGACGAGGAGGCGGTCGAACGGATCGCGGTGATGCAGAGGAAGCCCCTCAACACCTGCGGCGTCCTCGAACGACACACCGATCAACCGGAGGCCCATCTCCAGACACGCCGACCGAATGTCGGACGGGAGTGGAGGCAGCTTTCCGAGTTGACGCTTGATCGAGATCTCGAGCCCGCTCACCGCGCTCGCCACTACATCGTTCGCGGGATCCGCAAGCTGATTCCGCACCTCGCGTGAGACGCGGGTTGGTTCTCGAAGCAACCAGATGAGCACGTGGGTGTCGAGGAGGAACACGTCACTCGCCGGTGCCCAAGAACAGGTCTTCGATCTCCTGTTCTGCCTCTGGCGAGAACGCAGAGTCGTCTACCGGCCAGGCGCCTTCCCAAATCCCGAACGAGCGCCTGCGATTCTCTGCCACCCCTGGGCCGACGATGCGAGCAACGGGCATCCCGTCGCGCTCGATGGTGACCGTCTCTCCGTTCTCCACCCGCTCGACGAGGGACGCGAGGGTTGCCTGCGCTTGCTTCAAGGGGACCGTCATGATCGGGGCGACGAACGTCCCCGAACGTACGACAGTGCAAACGTCGCCATCCTCCGCCTCGATGCGAGCCCAGATGCACCGAGGCAGCCCTACTCCACCGGCACCAGCGGCGTCCCGCCGATCACCACGAACTCCACACGGCGGTTGAGCGCCCGGCCCGTCTCGGTCTCGTTCGTCGCGATGGGCTCGCGCTCTCCGAAGCCTCGCGCCACGAGCCGCTCCGGCGCAATCTGGAACCGACCGAGGAGGTACTCCCGCACCGAGGCGGCACGGCGCTGGCTCAGGCGGAGGTTGAACGCGTCGGACGAGACGGCGTCGGTGTGGCCGTCCACGGTCACGCGGAGCGTGGGGGCGCGGACAAGGGCGGCGCCCACGGCATCGAGCACGCGCCGGGCCTCGGGGAGGAGCGTCGCCTCACCGAACGCGAACGGCACCCGCGAGGCGCGGAAGAGCCCGGTGTCCAGGAACGCCCGCTCCACCTCTTCGACGGTGACCACAGGCGGCAGCACGACGACCGCTGGATCCGGCGGATCGTCCACGCGAACGGGCGGTGGCGGCGGGATCGCAGGCGGCGGGATCGCAGGCGGCGGGATCGCAGGGGGCGGGATCGCAGGGGGCGGCGGCTGGACCACAGGCTCGGCCGAAGGGGGAATCGGAACCGGGATCACAACCGGCACGGGTCGTTCCGCCTCGGGACCGAGGCGGGCGGGATCCGGCGTGGGGCGCACCGGGTCCGCAGGTCGGACGGCCGGATCACCCGGCGGGCGCTGCGCCAGGGCTTGCTCCCGCTCCAGCGTCTCAGCACGGCGGCGAGTCCGGTCTCGCGACTCGCGAGCCGCCTGCTCCACCCGCACGAGCCGGGCGACCGCCACGGAGTCCCCCGCGAGCACGGCCTGAGCCTCGATCACGGCGTCGAGAACCGCCTGGGCGGTCTTCGCCTCGGCCTGGGCCACCGCCACCGAGTCCGGGCGGCGGAAGACGACGCCTCGGCCCGGACCGGCGCGGTAGTAGAGCACACCGCCCTCGGTCGGGACGACGACCCGGACGGTGTCGGGCGGAGCCTGGGCGCGGGCGTCGCCCGCAGCCATCGCGAGGAACACCACCAGAGCCGTGCCGACGGCCGCTCGCATGTGCCGACCCGCCCGCCTCGGTACCGAGGCGGAACGGGACATCGCGCCGATGGGGAGGCGAGACCTCACTCCTCGTCGCCGGACTCCTCGTCCTCGGCTTCCTCCTCGGTGGACGCCTCCTCTTCGACGGCCCCGTCCTCCTCGGTCCCTTCCTCTGCGGGCGCAGGCGGGGGCGGCGGTGCCTCACGGGGGGCGAGCCCGAGATCACGCCGGAGCGCCCGGATCTCGTCCAGCAACCGGGCCTCCAGCCGCGCTTCGATCTCTCGAAGCTGCTCCTCGGTGACGGTCACGGCCGAGCGGGCGGCGGCGGGCGATCCCTCCTGCGCCAGCGCGGCGTTGAGCGCGGCCTCGATGCGAGCCGCTCGCTCCGCATCGGTCAAGGCTGAGTCCGCGAGGGCCGTGTCCTCCGCGAGAGCCGCCCGGATGGCGTCGCGCGCACGGGCGCGGAGCGCGTCATCGGAGAGCCCGACGGTCTCGCCGCCGTCCACGAGGAGGCGGGTGCCGGTCGGATCGCCGTAGCGGACGTACAACTCCCCGACGCGCGGGACGGGCAGCGTGATGGTCCGCTCGGAGGCGAACGGCGCGACCTCGCGGACGATCTCGACCTCTTCCACGATGATCTCCTCCGCCTCGGCACCGAGGCGGACCGAGTCGCGGAGGGCCATCTCGGCCTGCTCCGCTGTCGCGAGCGCCATCGCGGCCTGGACCCGCAGGGCGTCCGCCCGGGCGGAGTCGCCGCGCGCCTCGGCCTCCACGATCTGGACGCGCAGGAGACTGTCGCGCTGGGTCGTCCGGGCGATGAGATCGGCCATCTCGGCGTCGGCTGCGGCCCGCTGGGCCGCGAGAGCGCTGTCGCGCTGTGCCGCGAGTTGGACGCGCGTCTCCGCCAGTTCAACCGCGCGAAGGGAGTCGAGGGCGGCCAGTTGCACCGCCAGGGCGCTGTCCCGCTCGGCCGCCGCCTGCTCACGCTCCACCACTTCCATCCCGCGGCTGCCTCGGCCCCCGATGGCGAACGCGAGTCCGGCGGTGAACTGGGGGCTGATGTAGACCTCCTCGGGGCTGGACACGTCGGATTCGTCGGCAGTGCTCATCGCGAGGGCGCGCACCTCGCCCGTGAGGCGGAGCCGCCGGAACGCGGGCAGTTCCAGCCCGAGACCCGCCATCGCGAACGGCCGGTCGTCCGGCACGTCGAACCCGCTGCGGGGGGCGTAGCCCGTGAGCACGTCAAGGACGCCGCCGCCCAGCGTGAGCACGGGCACGAGGCCGGAGCCATCGGAGAGGCGGAACCGCCCCAGCGCGCCGTACGCCTGGAGTTCCTGGACATCGGTCGGATCGTTCTCGTCGATGCCGCGCCAGTAGAACACCCGCACGCCCACGAGCGGGCCGAAGTCGAATCCCGCCTCGGCGCCCGCCAGGCCGGTGTCCTGGTACCCGAAGCGGTCGTTGAAGTCGATGTAGCCGACCGTCGGGGCGAGTTGGAGGCTGAGCCCGGAGAGGCCCGAGCGGAACTGCCGGAGGTACGCTCGGTCCACGTCAGAGAGTTGGCCGGGGCGGCGCCCACCGAGGTAGACCTGAGCGGTCACCTTCGCCATCGGCGTGAGCACGGACCGCTGGCCGACGCCGTCCACGGTCAGCCCGGCGGCCTTCAGATCGGCGGTGGAGACGAAGGTGCGGGCCGGATTGTACCGGTAGGTCAGCAGCGTACCGCCCGCCGTGATTGCGAAGCGGTCGGCGCCTGTGATCTGGACGCCCGCGCCTCCCGTCAGGTAGATGTTGCGCGAGGCGTCGAGGCCGTCGGGCGAGAACCGGATCAGACCCGCGCCCCCGGAGAGGTACGGCGCGAGGCCCGTGCGAAGCAGGTTCAGCTTCAACTCGCCGCCGTAGCGCTGGAGCGAGACCTCGCGAGCGGGAAGCGCCGCCAGTGCCGCCGACGCGCCGGGCGCGAGATCGCCGATGCCCGAGAGATCCGTTTCGTAGCCGAGGCCGATCAGGTACTGCCCGCCCAGTTCCACGAACTCGCCGAACGA
Source organism: Bacteroidota bacterium (assembly GCA_039024735.1). Lineage (GTDB taxonomy): Bacteria > Bacteroidota > Rhodothermia > Rhodothermales > Rubricoccaceae > Rubricoccus. The sequence continues at coordinate 2,313 of JBCCPW010000241.1, read as the reverse complement.
GAACCCGATGCCGCCTCCGGCCTCGAATCCGTTCGAGAGCGCCGCATCGCCCGACGGGAAGGCGTAGGTGCCCGCCGGGGCCAACCGGTACCCGATGCCATCGACCTGCGCGAGGGCTGGGAACGCGAGGAGAAGCGCGAGAGCAGAGACGAGAGGGCGCACGAGCGTGGTGGAGAGTGGCCCCGCAACGTAGCCACGAACGCCCTGAACGGGAACCCCGTTGTCCCGCCTCGGTGCGGTCAGGAAAGCACCGAGGCGGCGAGGCTCACACGCCCTCCGGCGGACTCGCGAGTTGGATCACGCCACACGCGATCCGGGCACCTGCATCCCCAGACGGCTGGCTCTCCTCGTCGTCAGCTTTGAGGTGGAGCACCACCGAGCGCCCCACGATCCCGTTCGGCCCGTCCAACGCAATCAGTGGATCGACAAAGCTGCCGATCGCGACGCCGCCCGTCACTCCCCCCCGCTCGGATGTCACGTTGCCCAGGTCGCCGACATGCCGCCCCTCCCGGTCGGCCTCGCGCGGTCCGTGCGGCGTACCGAGGGGGTTGAAGTGGCCTCCGGCCGCGCCGCCCGGCGTGCCGTCGTCGCCACGCCCGCACGCGCCGTTCTCGTGGACGTGAAACCCGTGGCCGCCCAGTTCGACACCGGTCAGATCGTACTCCACGCGAAGGCCGTCATCGGTCTCGGTGAAGGTGACCGTGCCTGTCGCGGAGCTTTCACCGAGGGGGTCCAGCCGAACCGTGGCGACCGAGGGCGCCACGTCCGCGCTGGATGCGAGGGCGGCGTCTGAGCGCGAATCGTCCGCCTCGGTGCACGCACCGAGGAGGGCCATCGGCAGGAGGAGGAGAAGGCGGCGGGACATGGCGAGAAGAGGGGATACGCGCCCCCTACGCAGGGCCGCCGGATGCGTTCGCGCCGGTCTCCTCGTCCAGGGCAGCGCGCTCTTTTCGCGTCAGACCGGCCACCACGAGCGCGTACGAGCGGTCCACCAACTCCCGGATGAGCGCCTCGGGCACGTCGGCGTGCAAGCCGACCGAATTCCAGTGTTTCCCGTCGAGGTAGGGGCCGCGCGTGATGCCGTCGAACCGCTCCTTCAGATCCACCCACCGCTCTGGGTCCGACTTGAGCGCGACGCTGTGCAGCTCTCGCGCCACGTTGACCATCGCGAACATCTTCGTTCGCACCTTGAGGACGAGCACGTCCGGGCCGAAGGGCGTGTCTTCCCACGCGCCGGGCTTGCCGAGGCTGTGGGTGTAGAGGTCGTGGAGGTGCATGTCGAGGGAGAGGAGGAGCGGGAAAGCAAACCCACTCGTCCGCCTCGCGCCACCCCACCCGCCTCGGTACCACGATGGACACACCGAGGCGGAGACGGCCGCAACTTCCCCCAGTCCGTACCGTCCCGACACCTTCACCCGCCCGCGCTCCGTGCACGCCATCCAGACCCGCGGCCTCGCCAAGACCTACGCCGGTCGCCCCCCGGTCCACGCCCTTCGCCCCCTCGACCTGGCCGTCGAGCCGGGCGAGATCTTCGGCCTCCTCGGACCCAATGGCGCAGGCAAAACCACGCTCGTCAAGCTCCTCCTTGGCATCGTCCATCCCACCCAGGGCACGGCGACGATGTTCGGCACAAGCATTCGCACCCCCAGCGCGCGGGCGGCCGTCGGGTTTCTGCCAGAGAACCACCGCTTCCCGCCCTACCTCACCGCCCGTCAGACCCTGGATCTCTTCGCGCGGATGGCAGGGCACGACGACACCCGCGCCGAGGCTCTGCTGGACAAGGTCCGGCTGACGGACGCGGCGGACCGGAGAGTCAAGACGTTCTCCAAGGGCATGATGCAGCGGCTCGGCCTCGCGCAGGCCCTCATGACCTCGCCGAATCTGGTGTTCCTCGATGAGCCCACCGACGGCGTGGACCCGGTCGGACGGCGAGAGATCCGTGACCTCTTGCTCGAACTCGCAGCCGAGGGGGTGACGCTGTTTCTCAACTCCCACCTGCTGAGCGAGATCGAGCGGATCTGCACCCGGGTCGCCATTCTCAAGAACGGAGAGCTCGTGCGCGAGGGCACCGTGGCGTCGCTCACGGAGACCGGCCGCGCGTGGCGTCTCCGCTCCACCCCCATTCCCGAGGCGGTCTCGGACGTGCTTGGCGCGACGCTCATCCCCGACCCTGGCGCTCCCTCCGGCGGCCTCGCGGGCTACACGCTGCACGCGCCGGACCGTGCCGCCCTCAATGCCGCTCTCGACCATCTCCGTACGCACCGTGTGGAGGTGGAAGCCGTCGAGCCGCTCCGCCAATCGCTCGAAGACCTG
>JBCCPW010000240.1:0-6061 GCA_039024735.1 Bacteroidota bacterium | reverse complement strand
CTGCTTGTCGTACGCGCTCACCGCGTCACCGAGGCGGTCGAGTTGGTCGTAGCAGTAGCCGAGTTCGTACCAGACCTCGGGATGCTCCGGGTCGCCGTGGGCGCAGGTTTCGAGGGCGATGGCGGCCGCCTCGTACTGACCCAGCTTCTCCAGCGCGATGCCTCGGTTGAAGTGGGCATCGCCCTGCATCGGGTCCACGTCGAGCGCACGTTCGTAGTCCGCGAGGGCTTCGTCGGCACGTCCGAGGGTGTCCAGCGTGACGCCTCGGTTGATGAGCGTCTCGGTGTCGACCGGGTTGAGCCGGAGCGCCTCGTCGTAGGCGTCGAGCGCCTCGTTGTGGCGGTCGAGGTGGTTGAGCAGCACGCCGCGCCGCATCCACACATCCGAGGAAGGCGCGCCTTGCCCAAGCTGGCGGTCCACCACGTCGAGGGCGTCCTCGAAGCGTGCCTCCTCGAAGTAGAACGTCGCGATTTCCTCCAGGGCGTCGCTGTCGAAGAAGGCGGGCGCGGCTCCGGAGAGCGAGCGCTCGTAGGACTTGACGAGGTCGCGAAGGTCGTCCCTCCCGGTGGGCTCGTCGAAGTCGTCGAAGTCGAACATGCGCGGCGGCTGAGCGAAAAGACCAGGTCCGGAGGAGCGGGGCGGGTGGCGTCCGCGCGAGTGTCCGGCTGGCGTAGTATAGACGCCGCCGAAGGAAAGAGGCAACGCCTTCGGCAGGAGTCTCGGCAGGATTCGCGCCCCCTTACGAGTGCCCGCGCCGAGGTTCCACAAACGCAACACCTTTGCTCCCGATTGCCTCTCGGATGGGCTCTGGCAGTGGCTCCGGCATCGCCCCACGTTTTCGTGCTGATCACCTTTGAAGGCATCGACGGCTCCGGCAAGAGCACGCAGGCGCGTCGGCTGGCGAGTGTTCTGGAGGACCGAGGCGAGACGGTCCGCCTCGTGCGCGAGCCGGGCGGGGCGGACGTGGCCGAGCGCATCCGCGCGCTCCTCCTCGATCCGGCGCTCGCCATCGCCGACCGGGCCGAGTTGCTCCTCTTCTCTGCCGCGCGGGCACAGCTGGTGGACGAGGTGATTCGGCCCGCCACCGAGGCGGGCACGGTCGTCCTCGCGGACCGCTTCTACGACTCCACGGCGGCCTATCAGGGCGGCGGACGAGGGCTCGCCGACGAGGCCTGGCTCGACCGGTTCCACGAGTGGGTCACGGGCGGCCTCGTGCCCGACCGCACGTACCTCGTGGACGTTCCGCTCGCCGTCGCCGCGAGCCGACGAGAGGGGCAAGTCGCCGACCGGATGGAGGCCAGCGGCGAGGCGTTCTACACGCGCGTCCGCATGGCGTACCTCGCGCTCGCCGCGCGCCATCCCGAGCGTGTGGTGATTCTGGACGGGACCCTCTCGCCCGACAAGATCCACGTTCGCATCCTCGCCGATCTCGATGGCCTCACGCCCTGACTTGCGCGCCCGTCGTCGCCGGTGGTGGATCCGCCTCGGTGGTGTGGTGGGCATTCTCGTGGCGCTCGCGCTGTGGGCGTTCTGGCTGGAGCCCGCCTCGTTCCGCGTCCGCGAGACCACGCTCCGCCTCGGTGCGTGGCCGTCGGAGATGGACAGTCTCCGTGTCGCGGTGGTGGCCGATCTCCACACGGGCTCGCCGTGGAACGGGCTCTCACAACTGGAGCGGATCGTCCGGGAGACCAACGCCGCCCAGCCGGACCTCATCCTGATTCGGGGCGATCTCGTCATCGGGGGGATCCCAGGCGGGCAGGCCGTTTCGCCCGAGGCAATCGCGGACGAACTGGCCGCGCTGGAGGCACCACTCGGTGTCTACGGCGTCCTCGGCAACCACGACTGGTGGCTTGACGGCCCTCGCGTGGCCCGCGCGATGGAGAGCGCAGGCATCGTGGTGCTGAAGGACACCTCGACCGCCGTCCCCGTGCGTGGCGACACGCTCTGGCTCGCGGGTGTGAGCGACGCCTGGGAAGCACCTCACGATATAGACCGCGCCCTCGCCGAGGTGCCCGAGGACGCAACGGTCCTCGCCTTCACGCACAACCCCGATCTCTTCCCCGATATCCCGCCGCGTGTCGCGCTGACCGTTGCGGGCCACACGCACGGCGGGCAGGTTCATCTTCCGCTTCTGGGGCCACCGAGGGTGCCCTCGCGCTACGGCGATCGCTACGCCGCCGGGCATGTTCGTGAGGGCGGGCGGGACCTCTTTGTCAGTACAGGCGTCGGCACGAGTATCCTGCCCATTCGTTTCCGTGTCCCGCCCGAGGTGAGTCTCCTCACGTTGCGGGCCACGCCAGACTGATCCGTCTCGATGTCTCTTCCTGCTTCCCAACTTCAAGAGGTGCACGAGCGCTTCGCGGCGTTCCTGAAGGAGCGCGGCCAGCGCCGCACCCCGGAGCGCTTCGCGGTTCTGGACGCCCTCTACGACACGCCCGACCACGTGGACGCGGACACGCTCTACCTCCGCCTCCGCAATGACAACATCCACGTGTCCCGCGCGACGGTCTACAACACCCTGGATCTCCTTCTGGAAAGCGACCTCGCGGCTCGTCACCAGTGGGGACAGAACCAGGCCAAGTACGAACGTGCCTGGGCGTACTGGCAGCACGATCACCTCATCTGCCTCGATTGCGGTGAGGTTCTGGAGTTCTGCGATCCGCGCCTGCAACAGATCCAGGAGACCGTGGCGGACATCTACGACTTCGAGGTCGCCCGGCACGCCCTCACGATCTACGGCCACTGCGGGCGCGAGAGGTGCCCCAGCCGCGAGGCCAAAGAGAAGGCCGAGGCAACCTCATAGGTCCGCCTCGGTGGATCCGTGGAGGCCCCGATGGACAGGCACACGCTGACGGTTCGGGCGCGATCTTGCGATGGTCCACCGCTCGCGCCACTCCATGCAGATCCACGTCGTCGACGCGTTCACCGACCGGCCCTTTTCGGGCAATCCCGCCGGGGTCTGCCTCCTCGGTGGCCCCGCCGAGGCGGGCTGGATGCAGCAGGTGGCCGCCGAGATGCGTCACGCCGAGACGGCCTTTGTGTACCCCGAGGGCGAGGGCTGGAACCTCCGCTGGTTCACCCCCACTGTGGAAGTGGACCTGTGCGGTCACGCGACGCTCGCCAGCGCCCACATCTTGTTTGAGACCGAGGCGGTCGCACCGGACGACACCGTGACGTTTTACACCGCCTCGGGACCGCTCCACGTCCAGCGTCACCCCGACGGTCGCCTCGCGATGGATTTCCCCGCCACGCCTCCCGAGGCTGCGCCGCTCCCGGATGCGTTTCCGGAGGTGTTCGGCTTCACGCCCGCCTGGGAAGGCCGGTCCCGCTTCGATCTCTTCGCCGTCGCGCCCGATGAGGCCACAGTCCGCGCGCTCCATCCTGATGAGGCCGCCGTCGCCGCGCTCGGGTCCCGAGGTGTGATTGTCACGGCCCGTTCCGAGGACAGCACCGAGGCGGATGTGGTCTCGCGCTTCTTTGCTCCGGGCAGCGGGGTCCCGGAGGATCCGGTGACCGGATCGGCACACTGCGCCATCGGGCCGTACTGGGCGCACGAGCTGAGCCTGGACTCTGTCCGGTGCTACCAGGCCTCGCCCCGAGGCGGGTTCGTCCATGTCACCCCCAGCGGCGACCGTGTCACGCTCGTCGGACCTGCGGTGACGGTTCTTCGTGGCGAGCTTCTGGCGGTTCCCAGCCTATCGTTATAGATGGCCCGCTCTGAGTTGATGTCTCCCGCTCGCGTCCGACGCACGGTCACTCGGTTGGCCTACGAGGTTCGCGAGCAGAACCGAGGCGCTGAGAGACTCGTGGTGTTCGGCCTCAAGACGCGAGGCCGTGCCCTCGCTACGATGCTCGCCGAGGCGCTGGAAGATGTCGAGCGCCACGAGGTCCCGGTCCATTCCCTCGATGTGACGGGCTATCGCGACGACACGGACACCGTCCCGCCCGAGCTCTCCGCCGACGCCCCCACGGTCTCGGGCCGCGACGTCCTCATCGTGGACGACGTGCTCTTCACCGGACGCACCGCCCGTGCCGCGCTGGATGCCGTCGTCGCGCACGGCCGCCCACGCTCCATTCAACTCGCTGTGCTCGTGGACCGCGGCCATCGCGAGGTCCCCGTCCAGCCCGATTTCGTCGGCCGCCGCATTCCGACCAAGCACCGCGAGCGCGTGATCGTGGACACGACCATCCCTGCGGTTTATCTAGAGGAGTAGCGCGAGGCGACGAGATGGCCCGCGTTCCGGTCGTAGAACGCATCCGCCTCGGTACCGAGGCGGGAGTGGCTGGTCAGCGTCAGCCGCCGCTCGGGTTGGTCGAGATGCGAACTTCCTCTCCCTCGCGTAATCGCGAGCCTTCCTCGGGCTGCTGCCACCGGATCCGGTCGCCCGTCGCGTTCGGCGAGTCCACCCACAGCCCCGCACGCTGGAGGATGTCGCGTGCTTCCTCCGGTGTGTTGCCGACCACGTTGGGGACGCGCACACGAGCCGTGCCCGGACCCGGACTCAGCCACAGGGTCACCCGTGTTCCCTTGGGGACCTGTCGTCCAGACTCTGGCGTCTGCCGTGTAACCGTATTGCGGAAGGGCGTCCGAATAGAATCGGTCTCGACGCGGCCCACAACCAGACCCGCCTCGCGCAATTGTGTCCGTGCGGTCGCCTCTGCCATCGAGACCACATCGGGCGTTGCGGCAAGCTCCTTCGGACTCGCGTTGATGTAGAAGTACACCCGCCGCCCCGGCTTCACCGTCGTGTTGGGGTCGGGCTGTTGCTCCACCACGATGTCCGCTGGAAGGTTGGCATTGAAGTTCTTTTCCCTCCGGTCGGCTCCCAAACCAGCAGCACGCAGCGTGCTCTCCGCCTGCTCTTCAGTCATCTCGCGAATGTCCGGGACGGAGACCCCAGCATCCTGACGCGTCCACAGGGGCATCACTGCGTAGTTGAAGAGAACGGCGAAGGCTACCAGCCCTACCGCGATGCCGATCAGCCCGAGATAGAAGACAGGATCGGTGAGCACCGAGCCAAACCAGCCCAGCGTGCGCTTCAGGCGCGAGCGTTCCATTCGATTGAGAGGAAGGGGCGCCTCCGAACGGCGGGCGCGCTCGTAAAGATACAGGGCCTTCTCTGTGGCGCGGGACGGACGGAGAGCACGGGCACTCTCCGCCTCGGCACCGAGGCGGGGGATCTAGTCCCTGCGTTCAAGCGATGGGCAAAGGCTGCATGCTCATCATCCTCTCATGTCCTCTCCACCGAGCCCGCACACAACGCTGAATGCCGATGACGTACCATGGCATCCGCGCCGCGAGAGACGCCACATTGTCTCTTCGGCCGCCTGTTCTCCGCGGCTCTGGACGTCAGTCATCCATCACGATGAAGGGTCTTCGAACCTACATCTGGATAGTTGACGAGCCCTGCGCAAGCCCCCTACTTTGGTTGCTAGCGCACAGATTGACCATGCATCACTCCCGGATAGGCCGGGGTGTCTCTCCACTCGGAAGACAACGTGAAGCGGTTGACAGTCATTCTCCGAGTTCGTAGTTTGGCAGGACGCGCTCGAAACGAGGTCGCCTCAAGGCGGCGCTGAGTCGAGCACGGTTCTTTGAGAGATTGGAGACATAGCGAGCCCTCGTCGGTCGCCAGCAGATGTTCCCGCAACGGAGCGCCCTGCTGCGAAAAGACCAGACGAGAGTCACCTTAATAGAGCTCAACAGCAACGATCGTGTAGCGTGCTCAGGCACGTACACGAGTACACTTCTCGAACCAGAGAAGACTCTTCTACTACGGAGAGTTTGATCCTGGCTCAGGACGAACGCTGGCGGCGGGCTTAACACATGCAAGTCGAACGAGAAAGGGTCCTTCGGGACCTGAGTACAGTGGCGCACGGGTGAGTAACGCGTAGACAACCTGCCCCCAGGTGGGGAATAACTACGGGAAACCGTAGCTAATACCGCATAATGACAAACGGCCGCATGGCCGAATGATCAAAGCTTTATGCGCCCGGGGATGGGTCTGCGTTGGATTAGCTAGTTGGTAGGGTAATGGCCTACCAAGGCGACGATCCATAG
>JBCCPW010000239.1:0-6106 GCA_039024735.1 Bacteroidota bacterium | reverse complement strand
GGGCCGCGAGCCCGAACACGAGCCCTCCTATGACGTGGTGGCCGCGGCGAGCCTGACGTGCCATGGGGGAGGGAGACAAGGAGGGCGAACGAGCGCCTCGGTCACGTTAGGCTCGCCTCGGCCTCCTCGTCATCGTCGGCCTCGTGATCGGGCTCGCGGCCCTGTTCATCATCGCGGGCCAGGACAACCTCTTCGCGCGCTCTTTCCGCGTGCAAGCGGCCTTCAACGAGGTCGCGGGTCTCCAAGCCGGTGCGGCGGTGAACTACAACGGGATCTCCGTCGGGCGCGTCGCCGGGGTGCGTCTGCCGAGCGCACCGGGCGCGCCCATTCTGGTGGACCTGAGCATCAACGACGAGGCCCGGCCTCTCCTTCGCGAGGACACGAGGGCGGTCATCCAGACGGACGGCTTGGTGGGCAACGTGATCGTCTCGCTCACCGACGGCAGCCCGGGACTCCCTCCAGTGGAAGAAGGCGGGCGGATCCAGGGCGTGGACCCCTTCGCGCTGACTGAAGTCACCGATCGCCTCTTCACCAGCGTCTCCCGCTTCGACTCGGTGACGGTCGCGCTTTCGGGCATCATCAACGACACGCGCGAGGGCGAGGGCACCCTCGGCCGCTTCCTCTACGATGACGCGCTCTACAACGAGACCGTCCTCACCACACAGGAGTTCAGGACGGCGCTCGGCACTTTCGCTGGGCGCGCGGACGCACTCGTCGCCATCGCGGAGGATGCCTCGCGGGGCGTGGAGCAGATCCTCGCGAAGGTCAACACGGGCGACGGGACCGTGGCGCGCTTCCTCAACGAGGACGAGGTCTACACGACCTTCCTCCAGACCGCCGAGCAACTCCAGGGAGCCGCGGCCCAGTTCCAGACCATCTCCGCCGACGTTCGCGCCATCACGGACCGCGCGGAGCAGGCCGCCGGATGGGGCGCCCTCGCGGCCTTCCGCTTCTCTGAGTTGGCCGAGGCGGGCAAGCACAACTTCCTGTTCAAGAGCTACTTCGAGGACCGGGGATACCTGGAGATGGCGCCCTTCGAGATCCGCGAGCAAGCCATCTCCGAGACCCTGGACGATCTCCAGGAATGGGAGCGCCGCCTCTATCAGCGCGAGCAGGAGATGGATGCGCTCCAGCGCGAGGTGGAAGATCTGCGCGAGCAGCTTCGGCAGACGCAGGCGCAGATGAACCGTCCGCTCCTCCCGAGCGAGGCGGCGGCTCAGACCCGGACCGCCGCGGAGCCTGCCGGGGACGCGGCAGGCGGCGACCGCTAGATGGACGCCGCCCCTGCCCGGAGCCCGACCGAGGCGGACCCACCGGACTCGGCCCGGCGGTGGACGGCGGTCGTTCTCCCGGCGCTGCTGGCGCTCGGCGGGCTGACGGCTCTGGTTCTGTTGATGGTCCGCCTCGGTGACACGCTGCATCCTCTGATGCTGGCAGCCGTCGGGGCGGTGCTGCTGTGGCCGTTGCGGAAGGAGACCGCCGCCCGGGCGCTGCTGCTGGCGCTGGGCCTCGTGGTGACCGTGTACGTGGTGCGGACGCTCGCGGGCGTGCTCGCGCCCTTCCTGGGCGTGTTCGTGCTGGCATACCTGCTCAACCCCATTGTTCGGTGGGCCGAGGCGCGCTGGAAGGTGCCACGATGGGCCTCCACGACGGGCCTGACCGTGCTGGCGGTCGGGTTGCTGGTGGCGGTGGCGCTCCTGCTCGTGCCCGCGTTCGCGGGGCAGATCGAGAGCCTCGCCGCGAGTGCGCTGGCAATCGTGGCGGACCTCCCGCAGTGGGTGGCCCAGACGCGCGCGCTCGACCCGCTGGACGAGGCCGGGCTGATCGACCGCGAGGACCTCGTCTCCGAGATCGGCGTGCTGCTGCCTCAGCAGATCCAGGCGCTCGCGGGGGGCATCCCGGCGCTCCTCGGTGGCGTCACCCGGTCGGTCGGGGCGCTGATCGGCGCCATCACCATCGCGGCGCTGCTGCCGGTGCTGCTCTTCTACTCGCTCAAGGACTACGACCAGCTTCGCGACAGCGTCGTGCGCCTCGTGCCCCGCTACCGAGGCGACCGGACCTACTTCTCGAAAATCGTGACAGTGGTGGGCGGGTACCTCCGCGCGCAGCTCATCGTGAGCGCGATCTCGGCGCTGCTGGTGGGGATTCCGGCGGCCCTGTTCGGGCTTCCGTTCGCGCTCGTGCTCGGTCTCATGGCGGGGCTCCTGAACATGGTCCCGAGCCTCGGGGCGATCCTGACGTACGTGTTCGGCATCGCGCTGATGCTGCTCTTCGGCACGGTCACGGATGTCGCCATCGTGATCGGGATTCTGGCGGTGCAGGCGATCATCGAGCAGTCCATCCTGACGCCAAACATCATGAGCCAGCAGGTGGGGCTGCACCCGGTCGTGGTGATCGTGTCGCTGTTCGTGTTCAGCGCGTTCTTCGGCCTCGTTGGATTCATCGTGGCGGTGCCTCTGACGGCGCTGCTCGCGGGGCTGGTGGAGGCCTACCGCGAGGCGTTTGTTCTCGACCTCGGGCAGGAGAAAAAGACGCCGCGCATCGTCGCGCCCTCGGCAGATCCCACCTGACCTCTCCCGCCTCGGTACCGAGACGGGACGCTCACCCCCAGAGGATCAGGCCCAGCAGCACCACATACGGGAGCAAGAACACGACGGCCCACATCACGCGCCGCACCGTCTTCGGCGACTCGTGGTTCTCGATCCGCGCGTACCGGACGAGCAGCCACACGGCGTAGAGTTGAAGCGGTGGGAGCGCGAGGCCCACAGCGGCCGCCTGAAGCGCACGCCACGCGAGGATCTCCGCCTCGGGGATCGGCTCGGCGTCCTCCGCGGGATCGTCCTCGGACAGGATCTCGCGCGCCCGGTCCAGCGCTGAGGCGGGCACGCGCAGCTTCACCCCGCCGATGGCTTGGCTCATCATCCAGTCCGCTGTCACCATCTCGGCATCCGCGACGACCGCCGGGATGCCCTCGGCTTCTAGCCGTCCCCGGACGATCTCGGCCTCAAACGGTGAGGTGTACGTAGTGAGGGTGACGAGCGGCACGGCGGGATGGAAAAAGTCCCCGAAGGAACCGCCGTCCGCTCCTTCGCGCAAGGACGCGACGCCCGCCCGCCTCGGTGAACTGCCGGACGCACCGAGGCGGACCGGGCGTACACTCCCGACCTCCCCTCTTCGCACATCCGACGCCGTCCCATGCCCCGCCTCGGTCTCTTCGTTGCTGCTCTCACCATCGGTCTCCTCGCGGGATGTGCGGCCACGCCTCCTGCACCGCCTGCCCCGGCCGTGGCGGCCGACACCACCGAGGCGGACGCCCGCGCGCTCCCCTCCATCGAAGAGACAACGGCCGGGATGGACCGCCGCGACGGCCTCTTCCCGCTCTACTGGGACGCCTCCACTGGACACGTCTGGCTGGAGATCCCCGCGATGGACGAGGACTTCCTCTACGCGCACGGCCTCTCGGCCGGGCTCGGCTCCAACGACGTGGGCCCGGACCGCAGCCAACTCGGCGGCGAACGCATCGTGCGGTTCGAGCGGGTCGGGCCGAAGGTGCTGCTCGTGCAGCCCAACCTTCGCTACCGCGCCACGACCGACAATCCCGCCGAGGCGCTGGCCGTGCGCGACGCCTTCGCGGAAAGCATCGAGTGGGGCTTCACCGCCGTCGCCGAGACCGACGGCCGCGTGCTCGTGGACGCGACCGCCTTCATCGTGCGGGACGTGCACGGCATCGCGCGGACACTCCGCCAGACCCGCCAGGGCACCTTCCGCCTCGATCCGGCCCGCAGCGCGCCCGTGCCCACCATGCTCAAGGCGTTCCCGCGCAACACCGAGATGGAGGCCCGGCTGACCTTCGCGAGCGATGCCCCCGGCCGGTTCGTCCGCGACGTGGCCGCCGACCCCTACGCGCCGACCGTCCGCGTGCGCCACTCGTTCATCGCGCTGCCCGAGCCCGGCTACGAGCCCCGCGCCTTCGACCCGCGCAGCGGCTACTTCCCGCTGAACTACGCCGACTACGCGACGCCCATCGGCGAGCCGACCACGCAGCGGCTCATCACGCGCCACCGGCTGGAATGCGCCGCTCCCCCGGATGCCAGCGGGATGTGCGACGCGAAGGAGCCCATCGTCTACTACCTCGATCCCGGCACCCCAGAACCCGTCCGCTCGGCCCTGCTGGACGGTGCCCGCTGGTGGACCGAGGCGTTCGAGGCCGCCGGGTTCCGCGACGGCTACCGCGTGGAGGTCCGCCCGGACAGCATCGACCCGATGGACGCCCGCTACAGCACCATCCAGTGGGTCCATCGCGCGACGCGCGGCTGGAGCTACGGCGCGAGCATCGTGGACCCGCGCACGGGCGAGATCCTGAAAGGGCACGTCTCGCTGGGCTCACTGCGCGTCCGGCAGGACTACCTCCTCGCCGAGGGCCTGCTCTCGCCGTACACCGGCGACGCCCGCCTCGGTGACGACGACCCGATGCTGGAGATGGCCCTCGCGCGGATCCGGCAGCTCTCCGCCCACGAGGTCGGCCACACCATCGGCATCGCGCACAACTTCGCCGCGAGCACCGACGGACGCGCCTCGGTGATGGACTACCCGGCCCCCCTCGCGACGCTCACCGAGGCGGGCACAGTGGACCTCTCGGACGCCTACGGGGTGGGCATCGGCGCGTGGGACATCCAGGCGGTCAAGTACGGCTACACACCGGACGCCTCTGCGCTGCCCGGCATCCTCCAAGAGACTCTGGACCTGGGCCTCGGCTACATCACTGACTACGACTCGCGTCCGCCGGGCGCCGCCACGCCCACCGGCCACCTCTGGGACAACGGCACCGACGCCGTGCAGGCCCTTCGCGATGCGATGGCCGTCCGCCGCTCTGCGCTCGACCGGTTCGGTGAGGCCGCGATCCGCGACGGACGCCCGATGGCGCAACTTGAAGAGGTCCTCGTCCCGCTCTTCCTGCACCATCGCTATCAGGTGGAGGCCACCGCGAAGCTCGTCGGGGGCGTGCACTACGCCTACACCCTTCGCGGCGACGGTCAGCCCCCGCCGGAGCCGGTCGCGGCCGAGGCACAGCGGGCCGCGCTGGAGGCGCTGCTCGCCACGCTCGATCCGTCCGAGTTGGCCCTCCCCGAGGCGGTCGTCGGGATGATCCCGCCTCGGCCGCCGGGGTATTACGACACGCGCGAGCGCTTCGACCGTCGCACCGGGGTCGCGCTCGATCCCGTCGCTCCCGCGGAGACGGCGGCTCAGTTGGTCGTGGGTCTGCTCCTCAACCCGGAGCGCGCCGCTCGACTCGTCTACCAGCACGACCGCGACCCGGACCTCCCGAGCTTCGCCGAGGTGCTGGAGCGAAGCACGAGCGCCATCGGCGGGCTCCAGGCCGAGGGGACCGTCGAGGCGGAGATCGTCCGGGCCATCCTGACCGCGTGGGTGCAGGGGCTCCTCTCCCTCGCGGCCGACACCGACGCCGCGCCGCCCGTCCGGGCCCGCGCGCAGAACGCGCTCGTCGGGATCGGCGGAGCCCTCGCAGGCGCGCAGCCGACGAACGAGGACGGGGTTCACGCGCAGTGGCTCGCGGGCGAGATCCGGCGCTTCGTCTCGCGCGAGTACGAGGCCGACGAACGGCCCGAGCCGCTCCGCACGCCGCCCGGCTCGCCCATCGGGCACTGACCCGCACCGCCTCGGTACCGAGGCCGACCATCCGACCGCCGACCACGGACGGCCGACCGCCGCCTCGCCTTGTCGGCCGTCAGCCGTCGTCGGTGCCACCGGTGGGGTTCGTCCCACCTCGGTGCCGATATGGATGGGAGTTATACCAAGTCGCGAGGATTGCTATGCATTCTCCTACGCGGTCCCCTCTCCCGGCGGGAGAGGGACAGGGGGAGGGGGCGTCCCGGCGCGAGACCCATGCACAGTCGTCCCCTAGAACGGGTATCAGAGACACCAGCGTCCGTCTGACATGAAGCACCGAGGCGGATGTCTACTCCACGACCGCCTCCATTTCGACCTCCACGATCAATCGGGGGTCCACCAGCGCGGAGATCCCCACCATGGTCGAGACGGGCATCACCTCGCCCAGGACGTGCCGGTGCGCCCGCCCCACCTCGGC
>JBCCPW010000238.1:0-6118 GCA_039024735.1 Bacteroidota bacterium | reverse complement strand
CGGTGTGCTCCGAGACGAACAGCTCCGCCGCCGCGTCCGCGTTGGTCCGCCCTCGCGCCACGAGGGCCAGCACCTCCGTCTCGCGCGGCGTCAGGCCGCCCGGCGTCTCGTCTGCCTCGGTGGGGGCGCGGCGGAGGTCCAGGACGCGGGCCGTGATCCGGCGGGAGAGCCAGCCGTCTTCCCCGGCGGCCACGCCGCGCACGGCCTCCACAATGCTCCGCAAGCTCTCGTCCTTCGTGAGGTAGCCCGCCGCCCCGGCGTCCAAGAACGCGCCGACGTACTCCGCGTCGTCGTAGCCGGAGAGGACGAGCACGCGCGAGGAGAGGCCCTCGTCGCGGATGGCCCGCGCGACCTCCACGCCCGTCATGCCCGGCATCTCCACGTCCAGCACGACCACGTCGGGCTGGAGGCGGCGGACGAGCGCGAGCGCGGCGTTGCCATCGGCGGCCTCGCCGACGACATCGAGGTCCGCCTCGGCCGCGAGGCGGTCGCGAACGCCTTCGCGGACCACGCGATGGTCGTCGGCGAGGACGATCCGGATGGGGGCCTCAGGCATCGAGCGGGACGGAGATGGAGACGGTGGTGCCCGCACCGAGGCGGGACTGGACATCGAAGCGTCCGCCCACGGCGGCGGCCCTCTCCGACGCGCCCGCCAGGCCGAGGTGCCCGTCGCGGGCGAGGACGGCCCATCGGGCGGGCGGATCGAAGCCCCGGCCGTCGTCCTCGACGGTGACGGTGAAGGTGCCGTCGGTCTCGCGCGAGGCGACGTGGAGGCGCGAGGGCTCCGCGTGGCGGAAGGCGTTGCGGATGGCCTCCTGCGCGATCCGGTAGACGGCCACGCGGGCGCCCTCGCTGAGCGAGAGCCCATCGGCCGCGAGGTCCAGGTCCAGCGCGACGCCCGGGTGTGCCTCGGCGATGCGCTCCGCATCGGCGGCGAGCGCGCGGGCGACGCCCATCGCGCCGAGGACCGGCGGGCGGAGTTCGGTGCAGACGGCCCGGAGCTGTCGCCCCACGTCGCGGAGGGTGCCCTCCACCGCCTCGGTGGTGTGCTGCGCGCGGGCCACGTCGGGGGCCTGGTCGCCCGAGAGGGCGTCGCCGAGGGCTTCGAGGCGGAAGCGGTCGCCGTAGAGATCCTGGAGGGGGCCGTCGTGGAGGTCGCGGGCGAGGCGGAGGCGTTCGGCCTCGCGGGCGGCGGTCATCTGGCGCTGCGCCTCGGCCTCTTCCTCGCGCTCGCGGGCGGCCTCGCGCTCGCGCCGCCGCTGCCAGCCCCGCCCGAGGGCGAGCCCCGATCCGAGGACGAGCAGCGCCGCGAGCGTTTGCGCCCACCACGTCCGCCACCACGGCGGGACGACCCGCACGCCGAGGGTCCGGGTGGGGCCCCACGCGCCGTCCGGGCTTGCGGCGCGCACTTCGAAGGTGTAGCGACCGGGTGGCAGGTCCGTGTACGACGCCTCGGGGTCGCTGCCGCTCGTCTCGCGCCACTCGGGATCGACGCCCTGAAGCTGGTAGGCGTAGCGGAGGTCTCGGGCGCCCGGCGCTCCCGGCGCGGCGAACTCCACGGTGACGAAGTTGTCGCGGTGGGACAGCGCGAGGGCGTCCACGGCGGGGAGGTCGCGACCGAGGCTCACGGGCTCGTCGAAGCGGCGGAGGCCGGTCAGGACCACGCCGGGCGGCTCCCCCGCGCCCACGGTCCGGGGGTCGAACCAGTTGAACCCGTTGGTCCCGCCGAAGAGCAGGCTGCCGTCGGCCGCGCGGAAGGCAGAGCCGGAGTTGAACTCGGACCCCTGCGTGCCCTGCGCGGGGCCGAACACGCGCACGGCGCCGGGCTCGACGGTCTCCGCCTCGGTACCGAGGCGGGCCGGGTCGAGGCGGGCGAGGCCCGCATTGGTGGAGAGCCACAGCGCCCCCTCGGGGCCGGGCAGCACGCCGTAGACGATGTTGTGCGGGAGGCCGTCGCGGGTGGTGAGCACCCGGACCGCGTCCGTGGCGGGATCGAGGCGGTTGAGGCCGCCGCCCGCCGTCGCGATCCACACGAGGCCCGTCTCGTCTTCGTGGACGCCGTAGACCGTCGCGTGTGCGAGCGCCTCGCCCGGGCCGCCGTCCCACTGCCGGAAAGTGCCGTCCGTGGCGCGATGGACGAGCCCGCCGCCGTACGTCCCGATCCAGAGGCCACCGTCGCGCGCGGGCCGGAGGGCGGTCACCACGTCGTTGGGCAGGCTCGCGGGATCGTCGGGATCGTGGCGCCAGGTGGTCCACGCGCCCTCGGCGTAGCGCGAGATGCCGCCCTCCCACGTGCCGACCCAGAGGGCGCCGTCGTCGGCTTCGTGGAGGGCCGTGACGGTCACGCTGGCCGGGCCGGTGATGCCGTCGTCGTCGGCCGGGAAGTGCTCGATGCGGCCCGAGGTGGGGTCCAGCCGGTCGATGCCTGCGTCGAACGTGCCGACCCAGAGGCGCCCGTCGCGCGATTCCTCCAGCGCGAGGATCACGTCGGCCGCGAGGCTGGAGGGATCGCCGGGGCGGTGGCGGTACGTCTCGAAGATGCCCGAGGCGGGATCGAGGCGGGCGAGGCCGCCGCCGTCGGTGCCCGCCCAGATGCGCCCGTCGCGGGTCTGGTGCAGCGCCCAGACGTACGGGTACGGCAGGGAGGTCTCGCGGAGGGGATCCGGGAGGTAGAGCCCCATCCGCTCGCTCGCGCCGGTCGTGGCCGCCGCGCCGCCGCCGTCCGTCCCGATCCAGAGCGTGCCCGCACGGTCTTCCCAGAGCGCCCGGACCACGTCTTTGGGGAGGCTCGTCGGGTCGGCGGCGTTGTGGCGGAACGCCTGCCACGCCTCGGTGCCGGTCGCGCGGCGGCAGAGGCCCCCGTCGCCCGTGGCGACCCAGACGCTCCCGTCGCGCCCCTGGCGCACGTCGTAGATGTACTCGCCGCAGAGCGCGCCCGGTGCTTCCGAGGGGGCGTGGCGCGTCCAGCCGGTCCCGTTCCACTCGTTGAGACCGGCGCCCGTGCCAATCCAGACGGTCCCATCCGGGGTGACGCGGACGAGCGCGTTGTCGTCGGAGCCGATGGTCGCGGGGTTCTCGGGATCGTGGCGGACGGGGCGCCACCGGCCCGAGGCGGGGTCCACGCGGACGGCCCCGGCGCGGAAGGTCCCGATCCACAGGCCGCCCTCCTCGTCCTCGGCGAGGCTCCACACGAAGGGGTCGGGGAGGACCGCCTCGGCGTAGCGGTGGAAGGTGCCGTCGCGGGGATCGCGCCACGCGAGGCCCCCCTCGGTTCCGATCCAGAGGCGTCCCGCGCGGTCCTCGTGCAGCGCCGTCACGATGTCGCCCGGGAGGCTGGTCGGATCGTCGGGGTCGTGGCGCCACGCCTCGAAGGCGCCCGTGACGGGATCGCGCCGCGCGACGCCGCCGCCCCACGTGCCGACCCACAGCCCGCCGTCTGAGGTCTCGGCGAGGCTCTGGACGAAGCCGGTCGGGAGGCCCTCGTCGGGACGTGTCGGGTCGTGGCGGAAGGCCGTCAGCCGGACACCGTCGTAGCGATTGAGGCCGTCCTGCGTCCCGAACCAGAGGAATCCGTGGCGGTCCTGGACCACGGCGAGGACGGACGATTGCGAGAGGCCGTCTTCCAGACCGAGGTGGTCGAAGCGGACGGCGACGCCAGGGGCGGGGCCTTGGGCCCACGCGGCGGACGCGAGGACGGTCGAGAGGAGGAGCGCGCGGATCACGACGCAAGGAAACACGAGCCGCCCCGCTGCACAAGGCGCCCGTGTACCAGGCGGCGTCTAGTCCGAACGTACCAGGCGCGGGACCGCCAGGAGCCCGCCTCGGTCCTTCCGCCTCGGCACCGAGGCGGGAGACGGCCGCCACCCACAAACGAGGCGCGGGGCGCCCCCTCCGTTTCCACGAGGGAGCGCCCCGACTCACGGCCGCGCGGGCCTTGATTTCCGCGAGGTCGCGACCTGGATCACCGTGTGCTCTAACCGGATCACCATGTCCTGGACCCACCGGTCATCGGATCACCGTCAGCCGACGGCTCGCGCCGCCACCCGGGGCGTCCACCCGGACCACGTACGCGCCCGGTGCCAGACCCGCCACCGGCACCGACACCCGCTGCGACCCCGCCGCGAGCAGCCGACGCTCCGAGGCCACGAGACGACCCAGCGCGTCGAACACCGCGACGGTCACCGTGCCCGCCTCGGGGAGTGCGAGCGCCACCTCGGCCGTGCCCCGCGTCGGGTTGGGCGCGACGGGGCCGAGCGCAAACGCCTCGGTGCCGCCCGCCTCGGTGGAGACGATCCGCGCAGGCGTCACGACGAGCGCGAAGCGGTCGCCGGAGTCGTACGCGGTGGTTTCCGTCTTCGCGGCCTCGCGGCTCGCGAACGGACCCACCGGCAGACCGAGGCGGAGCGTCTTCGTTTTCCCAGCCCCCGCCTCGGTGACCGTCGCCGTGAAGCCGTAGCTCGCGCCCGGCACGATCTCCGTTCGCGTTCCGGCCTCGCGGTCGAGGAGCGTCGCCGTCCAGCCCTCCGGCAGCGTCCCTGTCCATGCCAGGCGCAGCGCCAGCGGACCCTCCGCGTGGCCCTCGGCGGCGATCCGCAGCGGGACGCTCACCTCGCCCTCGGCGTCCGACGGCAGCGCGTTGATCGCGAGCGGAAGGGGCTCAGGGCTCGTGTCGCTCTCCGCCTCGGTGGGGTCCGCCTCGGTGGAGAGCACCGTGAGGGGCCACGCCCCCGGCGCGAGCCGCAGCGCGTCGCGGGCGTCCACGCCCAGCGCGGCCCCGTCCGCCACCGCCACGAACGCTGCCGACACCTCCCGAGGCGAATCATCGGAGCCGTCACCGGAGCCTTCCACCGAGAGGCCGAGGCGGAGAGGGGCTCCCGCCTCGGTGCCGCTCGCGTCCCGGCCCAGCACGCCCGGGTCGGCCACCACCGCCGCCTCCGGGATCTCCAGGCCCGCAGGCAACGCCCCCGCCTGCACGAAGAACCCCTGGAACGCCGGGATCACCCCGTCCGCGAGGTCGCCCCCGACTCCCGCGCTCCACGTCCGGTAGTCGCCGCCGAGGTATCCCGGGTCGAAGACGTACACCGAGCCCGTCATCCCGCCCGAGCGCGTCATGAGGTCCCAGTCGATGCCGTCCTCGAGGGGGTTGCCGAGCAGGTTCCAGCCCTCCTCGAACGCAGGCGCGGTCGGGCTGTCGGTGACCGTGATCGCGAAGCCGCTGAACGGCACCGAGGCGGGCGTGCCGCGCGCGGCGATCGTCTTCGGGAAGCCGCCCTGCGTGCCGGGCGCCTCGCGGTCCTCGTCGTCGTAGAGGTAGGCGAGGAGGCCCGTGCCGAGGGGGACGCTCTGGAGCACCGAGCCGACGCAGGCGTAGCCGGCGGCGAAGGAGACGGCGGTCTCGTCGTAGGCGTAGACGGAGCAGAAGGAGCGGTCGGGGTCCTGGCTTCCGGGGAAGCCCTGGGTGTAGGTACTCGAGAGGAGGTCGGCGACGGTGCCGCCGCCGGGATGGGCGAGCATGCGGTAGCCCTCGGCGCCGGAGAGGGTGGCAGGGAGAGCCTCCTCGAAGACGTAGCCGCCCTTTCCTCTTCGTCTCCCTGGAGTGGAGGCACCTCGGGCGCTTCCGACGAGGGCGCGGTCGTCGCTCAGGGAGACGGAGACGCCGAAGCGTTCAGTCGAAGCGGCATCGCTGGCGGTGAGCTTGCTCTGCTGGATCCACCCTCCGTTGGTGGCGGGGTCTCCGGTGCGAGCGAAGACATAGGCGGAGCCAAAGTCCCTTCCTGCGTCGTCTTTACCCTCTGCGCCCACGAGGGCACGGTCGCCGCCCAGGGAAACGGAGGTCCCGAAGAAGTCGCCCATAGCGGCATCGCTGGCGGTGAGCTTGGCCTGCTGGACCCACCCTCCGTTGGTGGCGGGGTCTCCGGTGCGGGCGAAGACGTAGGCGCTCCCGGAGCTGTTTCCTCCGTCGTCGTCCTGTCTCGCGCTCACGAGGGCGCGGTCGCTGTCGAGGGAGACGGAGGTCCCGAAGTTGTCATCCTCGGCGGCATCGCTGGCGGTGAGCTTGGCCTGCTGGACCCACCCTCCGTTGGTGGCGGGGTCTCCGGTGCGGGCGAAGACGTAGGCG
>JBCCPW010000237.1:0-6154 GCA_039024735.1 Bacteroidota bacterium | reverse complement strand
GAGGACACCCCGCTGCTGGACGCCTACGACCTCTACCAGCACCTCATGGACTACTGGGCGGTCACCATGCAGGACGATGTGTACCTCATCGCGCAGGACGGCTGGACCACGTCCGCAGGGCCGCGTACGCTGATCCCGCGCAAGGGCGAGAAGCTGATGGAGACGCCGGACCTCGTGGTGGGCCGCGTGAAGTACGCGATGGACCTCGTGCCGCCGGACCTGATCGTGGCCCGGTACTTCGCCGACGAGAAGCGCGCGGTGGAGGCGCTGGAGGCCGACGCCGAGGCGGCAGGCGCCGCGCTGGACGGGTTCATCGAAGAACACTCCGGCGAGGACGGTCTGCTGGAGGACGCCCGCGCGGACTCCGGGAAGGTGACGAAGGCGAGCGTGATGGCCCGCCGCGTGGACCTCGGCCCCGACGACGCGGAGGAGCACGCGGCGCTCCGCCAGGTGCTCAAGCTCATGAAGCAGGAGTCGGCGGCGAAGAAGAAAGCGAAGGAAGCGCAGAAGGCGCTCGATACGAAGGTGTTCGCGCGCTACAAGACGCTGACCGAGGCGGAGATCAAGACGCTCGTGGTGGACGACAAGTGGCTACATCACGTGGAGACGGAGGTGGACTCAGAACTCTATAGCGTCCTGCGGGACATGCACTCGTGGCTGGCTGACTCAGCGGAGAGATACTCTATTCCACTTCCCCGATTGGTAGAGATGGCTGAGGAGCGTAGCTCCAGAGTGGATCTGCACCTTCAATCTCTTGGGCTGACATGGGCTTGAGTACATCCGGAGCCATGGCGGAATGGCAAGAGGTGGGAATCGCCGAAATAGCTGCTCCGACCTCGAACGCGTTAGCTACGGGCCCTTTCGGGTCGTCAATCAGTTCGGTCCACTTCCGCGATTCTGGTATTCCTGTGCTTCGAGGAGGCAACCTCAGTTCGGACTCAGAAATCCGCCTGCGGGATGAAGGGCTCGTATTTCTCGCGCCCGAGAAAGCGGCCGAGTTCTCGAAATCGACCGTCAGAGCGGGCGATCTCGTCTTTACCTGCTGGGGCACAGTGGACCAAGTAGGGCTGATTGACGACTCCGCCCAACACGACCGTTACGTCATCTCGAACAAGCAGATGAAGGCGACCGTCGATTCTCGGAGGGCTGATAGCGAGTTCCTGTATTACCTGTTTTCAGGAGACGAGCTACAGAGGCGCATCTTAGGGCAGAGCATCGGGAGCTCGATCCCGGGCTTCAACCTGGGCCAACTGAAAGCATTACGCTTCAGATTGCCACCTCTCGGAGAGCAGCGCGCTATCGCCGCCGCGCTCACCGAGGTGGACGACCTCGGGGCCGCGCTGGACGCGCTGATCGAGAAGAAGCGGGCCATC
This sequence comes from Bacteroidota bacterium, assembly GCA_039024735.1. Taxonomy (GTDB): domain Bacteria; phylum Bacteroidota; class Rhodothermia; order Rhodothermales; family Rubricoccaceae; genus Rubricoccus. Next base: position 4,781 of record JBCCPW010000237.1, on the reverse strand, counting down.
AAGACTGCCACGATGCAGCGGCTGCTCACGGGCCGCCAGCGGCTGGCGGGGTTCTCCGGCGAATGGGAGATCGTCCGCCTCGGTGAGATCGGCACTTTCAGCAAAGGCCGTGGCATTCGTAGAAGCGATGTTCAGTCATCAGGGTTGCCCTGCGTCCGCTATGGGGAGCTGTACACAGCGCACACCGACATCATTCGGGAGTTCGTTTCGTTCATCTCACCTGAAGTGGCTGCGGTGGCTCAACCGCTTCGCCCCGGCGATATCCTCTTTGCGGGTTCCGGGGAGACAAAGGAAGAGATCGGCATCTCGGCGGCGTATGTAGGAGCCGAAGAGGCGTACGCGGGCGGCGATATCGTCATCCTCTCTCCATGGAGGCAGGACTCGGGCTTCCTCGGGTACCTCCTCAACTCGCCTACGGTCCAGAGCCAGAAGGCGAGCTTCGCGCAAGGGGACGCGGTTGTTCATATCAGTGCTCGCAACCTTGCGAAGATCGTTGTAGACCTGCCTTCCTTAGATGAGCAGCGTGCTATCGCATCGATCTTGAACGACATGGACGCCGAGCTCGCCGCGCTGGCGGCGCGCCGCGAGAAGACCCGCCAGATCAAGCGCGGCTTGATGCAGGAGCTGCTCACCGGCCGCACCCGCCTCGTATGACCGCGCCCACGGAGACCGCCCCCCGGGGCACCATCACGCCCCACTACCGCACCGTCCAGCAGCTCCTCCAGAGCCAGACCTTCGCCATCGACGAGTACCAGCGGGAGTACAAGTGGGAGACGACCCACGTAGACGAGCTGCTCTCGGACCTCGTCGGCAAGTTCGAGGCGAGCTACCGCGAGGGCGACCCCCCGAAGGCCGTCGCGGGCTACGAGGACTACTTCCTCGGCTCCATCATCGTCACCACGCGCGGTGGCACGCACTACCTCATCGACGGCCAGCAGCGCGTGACCTCGCTCACGCTCCTCCTCATCTATCTCCACCGCGAGGCCGACCGCCGGAGCACCGAGGCGGGGCACCTCGGGGACACGGCGCGAGCCGGGGCCTACGGCCGCCTCGTCAGCAAGATCACCCCGCTCATCTTCAGCGACGACTTCGGCGAGCCCCGCTTCAACCTCCACATCCCGGAGCGGCTCCCCGTCATCCGCGCCCTCTTCCGCGGTGAGCCCTTCACCCCGGACGGCCACGACGAGTCGGTCCGCACCATCTACGAGCGCTACGGCGACATCCAGGCGCGAGACCTCGCCGGAGAACTCGGCGACGCCTTCCCGCACTTCGTCTACTGGCTCCTCGCCAAGGTCGGTCTCATCGAGATCGCCACCACCAACGACGCCTACGCCTACGCCATCTTCGAGACCATGAACGACCGGGGCCGCCCGCTGAGCCCCGTCGACATGCTCAAGGCGTTCCTCCTCGCGCCCATCGAGACGTCAGAGGCCCGGCGCGAGGCCAACGGCGTCTGGCGCCGCGAGGTCTACGCCCTCACCACCTGGGGCGGCGAGCAGCGCGACGACCGCGACGCCTCGTGCATCAAGGCGTGGCTCCGCGCGCAGTACGCCGAGAGCACGCGCGAACGCCGCAAGGGCGCCTCAGACCGCGACTGGGAGCTCATCGGGAGCGTCTTCCACCGCTGGGCGCGAGACCACGCCGAGCGCCTCGGCCTCGCCACCGAGCAGGGCCACGCAGACTCTGAGGGCTACGAGCGCTTCATCACGGAGGCGTTCCCCTTCTTCGCGCGGGCCTACCGCCGCATTCTGGACGCCAGCGAGACGCTGACCCCCGGTCTGGAATCCATCTTCTACGTCGCCCACAACAGGTTCTCGTGGCTGACGACGGTCCTCCTCGCCCCGCTCGCGGTCACGGACGATGACGATACCGTCCGCCGCAAGATGCAGGCGACGGCGACGTACCTCGACATCTGGGTCATGCGCCGCGTCGTCAACTACGTCCAGGTCGGCTACAACCCGACCTCGTACGCGATGTGGCTCCTGTGCCGGGACATCCGCCGTCTCCCGCTGGCGGATCTCGTGGACACGCTCGTCACCCGCCTGCACGAGGAGGGGGCCGAGATCGGCTTCGACGGAGCGCCCAGCCGGGGGCGGAGGGGAATCGCGGCGCTCGGCATCAACCAGTTCAGCAAGCGCTACATCGCCCACCTCCTCGCGCGGCTCACCGCGCACGTCGAGGTCGGCGCAGGCCGCGCCAACCCGTTCGCCGCCCTCGTGGACCGCGATGCGAAGAACCCCTTTGACATTGAGCACATCTGGCCCGACACCTACGCCCGCTTCGTGGACGTCTTCGACTCCCAACACGAGTTCCGCGAGGCGCGTGACCGTGTAGGTGGGCTTCTGCTCCTCCCGCAAGACGTGAACCGGAGCCTCCAGCACAAGCCGTACGAGCAGAAGCTCCCCGTCTACGCCAAGCAGAACGCCTACGCGGGCAGCCTCGCCCCCGGCTACACCGACCACCAGCCGCAGCTCACGCGCTACGCCGATGAGCACGGCCTTCCGCTCGTGCCGTTCGAGCACTTCGGCGTGGCCGAGCAGGACGCCCGCACCGAGCTCGTCCGCCAGTTGGCCCACGTGGTCTGGTCGCCGGATCGGATCCGGGAGGTGTTGTAGAGGCTCGTCAGAAGCGGCGGGGCTACCCCTCTGCTCGTTGACCTAATAGGTTTATTAGGCAGGGCGACTAATTAACTTTGGGCTCCTGATCTTAAATAACGAGTCCTCTCGCTTTCAGCCATGCGCGACTTCGACCCCGGCCGCTGGGTCCGCCAGGGGAGCTACCGCAGCTTTCAGCCGACCCCGATCAACCGCCCTTGGGTCCTCGATGACATGGAGGTTCAGAACCTCCTGAGCCAGGCCGACCGCCAACTCGGGCGGCTGGACATGTTCTCGGAGTATGTCCCCAACATCGACCTCTTCATCAGCATGCACGTGGTCAAGGAGGCCACGCAGAGCAGCCGCATTGAGGGGACCCAGACGCGGATGGAGGACGCCCTCCTCGATCCTGAGGACGTGCCCCCTGACAAGCGCGACGACTGGGATGAGGTCCAGAACTACATCGCGGCCATGCGGGGCGCCATCGCGGCCCTCGAGGAGCTTCCGTTCTCCTCCCGCCTGATCCGCCAGACGCACCGAACCCTCATGCAGGGCGTCCGAGGGGAGCACAAGCTGCCCGGCGAGTTCCGGACGAGTCAAAATTGGATCGGCGGGGCCTCCATTCAGGATGCTCGCTTCGTCCCACCGGTCCACGCCAGCATTGGCTCCCTCATGGGCGACCTCGAGACGTTCGTCCACAGCAAGGAAGTCCAGCTACCCGACCTCATCAAGATCGCCCTCGTCCACTACCAGTTCGAGACGATCCACCCGTTCCTGGACGGGAACGGGCGCGTCGGCCGCCTCCTCATCACACTCTACCTCGTTGAGAAGGGAATCCTCAAGCGGCCCATCCTCTACCTCTCGGACTTCCTCGAGCGCAACCGAACGCTCTACTACGACAACCTCACCGGAGTGCGAGAGCGAGGGGACCTCGCGCAATGGCTGAAGTTCTTCCTCGTCGGCGTCATCGAGACGGCGAAGAGCGGGATCGCCACCTTCGACGCCATCCTCCAGCTCCAGAAGGACGTGGACGAAATGGTTCAGCCGCTCGGGAGCCGTGCGGAGAACGCCCGAAAGGTCGTGCGCGCCCTCTACGCCCGCCCCCTGACCGACGCCGAGCGTGTCAGGAAAGCGATAGGTCTCTCGATGCCCTCGGTCTATCGGCTCATTGGAGATATGGAAGAGATCGGTATCCTCCGCGAGATAACGGGCGCGAAACGAGGTCGACTCTACCTCTTCGAGCGGTACATGAACCTCTTCGCGCCATAACCCTGCCTCTATGAGCACCGTCGGCCAGCGCGAGCGCGCCACCCAGGACCGTGTCGTCGCCCTCTTACGCGACACGCTCCACTACGAGTACCTAGGCGACTGGCAATACCGAGAGGGAAACACAAACATCGAGGCGGACCTGCTCACGGGCTGGCTCCGGCGCCAGGGATACTCCGAGCGACTCATCACGGCCGCTCTTCGTGAGCTCGGTCGGGCTGCGGCCGTGGGTGCCAGCCGAAGCCTCTACGAGGCCAACCGCGCGGTCCACAGCCTGCTGCGCTACGGGGTCAAGGTGAAGGAGGGGGCGGGGCAGAAGACGGAGACCGTCTGGCTCGTGGACTGGGGCACTCCGACCAACAACGACTTCGCCGTCGCCGAGGAGGTCGCCGTTGCGGGCGTCCACGGGAAGCGTCCCGACGTGGTGGTCTACGTCAACGGTCTCGCGCTGGCGGTTCTTGAGCTCAAGCGGTCCACGGTCTCCGTCTCCGAGGGCATCCGCCAGAACCTCGACAACCAGAAGCCCGAGTTCATCCAGCCGTTCTTCTCGACGGTCCAGTACGTCCTCGCTGGGAACGACGCCGAGGGCCTCCGCTACGGCGCCATCGAGACGCCCGAGCGGTACTACCTGGAATGGCGGGAAGAGAACCCTGAGTACCGCCCTGGCAATCCACCAGAGGGTCGCTACCTGCCCCCCGCTCCCTGCAACGGCCCCAATGGCAACGTCCGCCACGCGCTCGACTGCGCTCTCCTCCGGCTCTTCGACCGCGACCGCTTCCTCGAGCTCGTCCACGACTTCGTCGTCTTCGATGCCGGGACCAAGAAGCTCCCCCGCCACAACCAGTACTTCGGCGTCCGTGCCGCACAGCGGAACGTGAGCGAGCGCGAGGGCGGCATCGTCTGGCACACGCAGGGCTCGGG
>JBCCPW010000236.1:0-6179 GCA_039024735.1 Bacteroidota bacterium | reverse complement strand
GGAGGCGGGGCAGTTCGCCTGGGACGATCCCATCCCCGTCGAGAACCGATTCACCTCCATCGTGGACGGCTCCACGTTCTCCATCGGCGACGACTCCGACGACGCGATCTACGACCGCCTCGGTGGCACGATGCCGCTCTCTGATCTCACGCGCCGCGCCATCACCACGTCGTCCAACCTCGCGACGAACCTCATGATGGAGGTCCTGACGGCCGATTCCGTCCAGGCGACGACGCTCGCCCTCGGTGGCGATGGGATGCTCGTGCTTCGCGGGGTGGAGGACCTGCTGGCGTTTGAGCAGGGCCTCAGCAACCGCGCGACGGCAGCCGGGCTCGCGGCGCTCATGGAGGCCATCCGCGACGGGCGCGCGGTCTCGCCGGAGGCCTCGCGCGAGATGGTGGACATCCTGCTCCAGCAGGAGTTCGGCGAGATGATCCCGGCGGGCCTGCCGGAGGGCGTCCGCGCGGCCCACAAGACCGGCTGGATCACGCGCATCCACCACGACGCCGCCATCGTGTACCCCCCCGAGGCGGAGCCGTACGTCCTCGTGATTCTCACCGAGGGCCTGGACGACCACGACGACTCCGCCCGCCTCGGGGCCGAGATCGCCGGGGTGGTCCACGCCGCGATCCGGGGATAGAGCACCCGCCGGATGCTCCCGCCTCGGCACCGAGGCGGCCGCGCAATACACCGCCGCCCCGCCGATTCAGGACCAGCGGGGCGGGACAGGGGACGCGTTCGAGGTTACATCACGGCCGCAATCTTGCGGCGGATGTCGGCGCGAGGCTCGTCAGTCTTGGCCTGGACGAGCGAGACCATCTTGCGGAGGCTGCCACGGGCCTTCTTCATCTTCTTGTCGTCGAACTCTTCGTCGTTCCAGACCTGCTTGATTCGGTCGCGGACCTGTCGCCAGTCTCGGTTCATCTTCGGGGTCGCCATCTTCGGTCGCGCTCTCCAGCGCACAGATTGAGAGAACAGTGGATGCGCTGTAAACGGGCGCGGTCCGGCATCGTTCCGAACCGTGCATCCGAATGGGGCGTCTCGTGTGCTGTGCCCGCCTCGGCACAGCGGTACGTGGTAGCCATGAGGGTGTCATTCCGAGCGAGCGCCAGCGAGCCGAGGAATCTGGCCGCTCGCGTCTGCGGGGCCGAGTGCAGCACGCAGGCATCCTGACCGTCGATTCCTCGGCTTCGGTCGCGGGGCGACCTCCTCTCGGGATGACAAGCAGGGGTGTCACACCAAACGAGGAACGCTGTACCGAGGCGGAGGACGAGTTAGATCCGGCTCGATGGCGTGTCTACAGTCCGACTCCCGCGCCCATGTCCGACTCGCCCCTGCTTCCCGTCTCGCTCGACCGTGCGGTCTCGGAGCCCATCGAAGAGCCCGAGGTGGCCACGGACTACGTGCCGCTCAAGGACCGCGCGGCGGACCAGCAGCCACGCGAGAAGCTGCTCGCTCACGGCCCATCTGCGCTTGCGGATGCCGAACTGATCGCGCTCATCTTCGGGACGGGCACGCGGGTGGGAGGGCGCAGCCTCTCGGCCGTGGAGTTGGGACAGGCGCTGCTCCGAGCGTACGGTTCGCTCGCGAAGCTGGCCCGTCGCGAGGCGGCCCAGGTCGCGAAGGCGACGAAGGGGGTCGGTCCGGCGAAGGCGGCGCAACTGGCGGCGGCGTTTGAGATCGGCCGACGGGTGGAGGCGGCGCCTCCCGAGGCGCGCGTCCAGATCCGCAGTCCCGCCGATGTGGCCGCGGCCTACGGTCCGCGTCTCCGCGATCTCCCGCGCGAGGTGTTCGTCGTGCTTCACCTCAACACGGCCAACGTGGTCATGAGCGAGCACACCCTCACGACCGGCGGGCTGGCCGCGAGCATCGTGGAGCCGAGGCAGGTGTTCTCTCGGGCCATTCTGGAGAACGCCGCCAGCGTGATCTGCCTCCACAACCACCCGAGTGGCAACCCGGAGCCCTCGCGCGAGGACGTGGCGATTACGAAGCAGTTGCAGGAGGCCGGGACGGTGCTCGGCATCCCGGTGCACGATCACGTGATCATCGCGGGGCGGACGTACACCAGCCTGGCAGAGCGCGGTCTGATGTGATCCAATCCGCCTCGATAACGAGGCGGTGGTGGGTGGTCAGTCGTCAGTGCATGGCCGTCGACCGGACGAGACGCGCACGTGACAAGGCTGTCGCGGGCACTCTGCCCTCCTACGAGGTCCCCTCTCCCGGCGGGAGAGGGACAGGGTGAGGGGCGATGCCGATCGCAGAGTCACGCCCGCCTCGGTACCGAGGCGGTCGGTGGCTGTCCGCGCATTGCCTCGGGGAGCAGGTCCCAAGAGGACGAGAGACGCAGAAGCTGTTGGAGGGAAGCTGAATCGCCGCCCCCTTGAAGGGGCTCCCCGCGGAGCGGGGTGGGGGTGTTCATCCCGAGCAAGAGCCCGAGGGACACCCTCCGCCCGCTTCGCGGCCACCTCCCTCAAGGGAGGAGTGAACGTCCTGGCTCAAGAGAACGACGGGCCCTAGATGACAGGACTGCCTGTGGTCCATGGTCCTTGACGGACCGGAGTCCTCATGCGCCCCCCGTCCGCCTCGGCACCGAGGCGGAGCAATCGACACCGAGGCGGAGCAATCGACACCGAGGCGGGGCTACTCGGCTCGCTCGGCTGTGCCCGTGCCGCCGACTGCATCCAGCGCGTCCCAGAAGCCGGGGAAGCTGACCGAGGCCGCCTCGGCGCCGTGGATCGTCGTGGGCGAGTCGGCGGAGAGGGCGGCAACGGCGGCGGCCATCGCGATGCGGTGGTCGTGGCGGGCGTGGACCTCGGCGCCCCGGAGCGGCTGCCCGCCGTGAATGACGAGGCCGTCCGGGCGCTCCTCCACGGCCGCGCCCATCGCGGAGAGGAACCGGGCGGTCTCTGCGATGCGGTCAGTTTCCTTCACGCGAAGCTCGACCGCATCGCGGATGACGGTGGTGCCGGTGGCGTGCGCCGCCGCGACGGCCAGCACGGGGATCTCGTCGATCAGGTTGGGGATGATCGCGCCGCCGACCTCCACGCTGGTCAGCGCGCCCGGCTCCACCAGAAGATCCCCCAGCGGCTCGCCCGCGCGCATCCGCTCGTTGGTGATCGCGATGGGAGCGCCCATCGCGCGGAGCACGTCGATCAGCGCCGTGCGGCTGGGGTTGAGGCCCACGCCGCGCATCTCGATTCGGCTCTCCATCGCGCACGCCCCGGCCACGAGGAAGAACGCCGCCGCGGAGATGTCCTTCGGGACCACGCGCAGCCCGGCGGGTGCCTTCCCGCCGCCTTGCATCGTGACGTGCCGCTCGTCGCCGATGGTGAGCACGTCGAGGCCGAGCATCCGCTCGGTGTGATCGCGCGAGGGCAGCGTCTCGATGACCGTCGTGGTGCCCGTCGCGCCGATCCCGGCGAGCAGCACGGCGCTCTTGACCTGCGCACTCGCGACGGGCAGCGGGTACGTGATCGCGCGGAGGTTCCCGCCTCGGATCGTCATCGGGGCGTGGCCGTCCGTCAGGGTGACGGTCGCGCCCATGGCGCGGAGCGGGTCCGCGATGCGGCCCATCGGGCGGCTGGAGAGCGAGGCATCGCCGATGAGCGTGCTCTCCCACGGGCGCGTCGCGAGGACGCCCGCGAGGAGGCGCATGGTGGTGCCGGAGTTGCCGCAGTCGAGCGGGTCGGCGGGGGGCTGGAGCCCATCGAGCCCGCGCCCGGTGATGAACAGGCTGTCGTCGCGCGTCTCGATCTGGACGCCCAGCTGGCGGAGGCACGCGAGGGTGCTCTGCGGGTCGGCAGCGTCCGAGTAGCCGACGATCTCACTCTCGCCGTCGGCGATCCCGGCGAAGAGGGCCGCGCGGTGCGCGATGGACTTGTCGGCGGGGAGGGCCGGTCGCCCCGCGAGGCCGGGCGCGGGGTGGACGGTGACGGTCACGAGGGATGGGGGATGGGGGATGGGGGAGTGCGGCCAAAAAAGAGGTTCCTGAGTCGGCGTGTGGCTCTGGTGTCGGTCCCGTTGCTTTTGGGGACTGGGGACTGGGGCGCCCGCCTCGGTGATTCGGTGGAGGGACTACCGAGGCGGACCGGGTAGCCCGAGGCGGGAGGGGTTTGTTTCCCGGAACCCGGAACCCACCGCCTCGGTGGCGCCGGAATCAGTCGGTAACGAACGCGCCGTCTCGAAAGATGACCGGCCACTCCGAGGGCGGCGGCAGCGGGTCCGGGATGTCGTCGCCGCACTCGCGCCGCCGGACCTCCCGGAGGGTGAGACCGTCCGCGTCGCCGAGCGCGTACGTGCGGTAGTCGCCGCAGTCGCCGAGGCCCCGCGACTTGCCGAACGTGGTCAGCAGCCCCTCCCCGAGGCGGGAAAAGCCGGGTGTGGAGAAGGCGGTCTGTCTCGCTTCCAGCGGCTGCCCGCCGTCGTCCAGTTCGGGCGTGGAGAGCACCGCCACGCGGTCTCCGTCGATGTGGACGAAGGCGTACGAGCCCTGGTACGCCCCGTAGTGGCACGTCACCGCCACAACCGCCTCGGTCTCGGAGAGGTCGCCGATCTCGAACGTGCCGCGCACCCAGTGGTCGCTCTCGGGCGGGAGCGGATCGTAGACCATCTCGCCGGTCTCGTAGTCGAGATAGGTGTCGCAGGCGCGGCGCCAGTCGGCGGCGGCGTTGAGATCGCTTGCGAGGGCCTTCATGCGGTCGGTCTCGTTGTCGTCGTAGCTGGAGGTCTCGGGATCGAAGCCTAGACCTCGCGCCTCGGCGAGCCACGCCTGCGCGTCGAAGCCATCGGGGGAGTCGGCAGCGGGCGCGCGGGCCTCAGTCTCCGCCTCGGTCGCGGTTTCGGTCGCGGTTTCGATCTCCGCCTCGGTACCGAGGCGGGGAGCGTCGGTCGTCGCGTCTGGGGAGGCACAGGCCGCGAGGAGGAGGGCGGTGGCGGCGAGGACAGCCGCGAGGGCAGAGCGCATCGTCAGGCGGGAAGAGCGTCGGGGACGAGGGTCGGCGCGACCTCTTCGAGAAGCGCCTGCTTCTTCGGCCACGGCAGGAAGGCGAAGCGGAAGCCGTTGAGCGCGATCTGCCGGAGGGCATCGGCGGGAATCCCGCAGCGCGTGTGGGCCAGCCAGAGTTCGTCGGTGACCGTGGTGTGGGAGAAGAGGCGGTTGTCCGTGTGGATGGTGATGGGCACGCCCGCGCGGCAGTACTCCGCGACCGGGTGCGCCTCGTAGCTCGCCACCACACGCGTCTGCACGTTGCTCGTGGGGCAGACCTCCAGCGGGATCTGCCGGTCCACGAAGTAGCGGAGCAACTCGGGGTCCTGGCCCAGCGTCACACCGTGCCCGATGCGGTGCGCGCCGCACTTGAAGAGCGCTTGCCGGATGCTGGCCGGGCCGAAGCTCTCGCCCGCGTGGACGGTGATGTTGAGCAACTCCTTCCGCGCGAGGTAGAACGCGGCGCCGTGCATCTCGGCGGGGTTGCCCTGCTCGCCGCCCGCAAGGTCGAACCCGATGACGCCCCGATCGCGGTAGCTGGCGGCCAACTCCGCCTGGGCGAGGCTCGCGCTCTCGCGTCGGTCCCGGAGGCCGCATACGATGAGCCCCGTCGTGATGCCGAAGTCGCGCTCGGCATCGGCGAGGCCCGCGAGGACGGCGTCGTTGACCTGCCACATCGTGAGGCCCTCGTCGGTGTGGAGAACGGGGCCGTAGCGGACCTCCAGGTAGCGGACGTTCTCTGCGGCGGCGTCCTCGGCTAACTCGTAGGCGATCCGGTGGAGCGCCTTGCGGGTCTGCATGAGCGGGATGGAGTAGCCGAACCACGCGAGGTACTCCTCCAGCGTGGCGCTGCCGTCGATCTTGGTGAGTTCCTCCGCGAGGGCCGCCTCGGTGGTGGCGGGGAGGAGGTCGGTTTTGCCCTGCGCCTCGGCGAGGTCCAGCATCGTGCCGAGGCGGAGGGAGCCGTCGAGGTGGCAGTGGAGCTCGGCCTTGGGCCAGGCGAGGATGTCGTCTCGGGTGAGGGGCATGAGGGGGAGAGAGGGGTGCGCGAAGCTACACCGGGGCGGTGGACACGGAAGGCGCAGCCGAAGACGACGGCGGGCTCTCCCGCCTCGGTACCGAGGCGGGGGCGGTACCGAGGCGGGGGCGGTACCGAGGCGGGGGCGGTACCGAGGCGGGGGCGGTACCGAGGCGG
>JBCCPW010000235.1:0-6187 GCA_039024735.1 Bacteroidota bacterium | reverse complement strand
GGGGCTATAGCTCAGTTGGTAGAGCGCTGCAATCGCACTGCAGAGGTCAGCGGTTCGACTCCGCTTAGCTCCACACGCCTAGACGGCCTCCGAGCGACATTTCGAGCCGCTGGAGGCCGTTTCTGGTTGAGGCCGACCGATCCGGTGGTAGACGGAGGGAACCCATCAAGGAATGGCACCGCCTCGGTGCTATCGCGGACGGACCGAGGCGGGTGCGACGGCGGGCCTCTCTCCACCCGGCCCTTCTACCGAACGAACGTCCGCATCGGGGAGGTGCGGTGGCGGGTTCGCTCCACAGTCACCCCCTCGAACTCCGCGGATAGCCGGTCCACGATCAGTCGCTCGGTGATCCACTCCGTCTCGTAGTGCCCGGCGTCGATCAGCGCGAGGCGGTGACGGCCCGTGCGATCCATCGGCTCGAAGAACCGATGGTAGGTCACATCGGCGGTGACGTACGCGTCGGCACCCGAGGCGAGGGCGGCGCCGAAAAAGCTCATGCCCGAGCCCCCGCAGACGGCCACGCGGGAGATGGTCGCGTCCGCCTCGGCGGCGTAGCGGAGGGACTCGGCCCCGAGCCGTTTCGCGACCTGATCCAGGAACGCACCGAGGCGGAGCGTCTCGGGCAGCGCGCCAACGGCACCGTAGCCGATGGTCCGATGCGTGTTCTCGACCGCGTACACGTCGAAGGCGACCTCCTCGTACGGGTGGGCGGCCTCCATCGCGCCGATCACTCGGCCCAGGGCCCAGCGCTCGACCAACACCTCGATCCGCTCCTCGGGTTCTGCGTGGACCCCGCCTCGGTGGCCCACGTGCGGATCAGCGCCCGCACCCGGGCGGAAACGGCCGGTGCCGTCGGACGAGAACGAGCAGTTGGTGTAGTCGCCGATGTGTCCGGCGCCCGCCTCGGCCATCGCGCGGCGGACTGCCTCGGCGTGGCTCTGGGGCGCGAAGACGACCAGCTTCCTGAGCATTCCGCGCTCGGGTGCGAGCACGGTCACGTCCTCCAGACCCAGGAGGTCGGCCAGGGCGAACGAGACGCCGCCGGGCTGGGCGTCGAGGTTGGTGTGGATGGCGGCGTACGCGATGCCCTCGGACGCGAGGCGGAACGCGAGGGCCGACACGATGTCTGCTGGGGTGAGGCGAGCGAGCGGCTTGAAAAGCAGCGGGTGGTGCGTGACGATCATCTCGGCGCCCGTTTCGACGGCATCGTCCACGACCGCTGGCGTGATGTCCAGCGCGACGAGTACGCGCGTGACCTCGCGCGAGGGATTGCCGACCTGGAGGCCGACGCGGTCGAAGTCGGCGGCTTGTGCCTCGGGCGCCCATCGGTCCAGGGCGGCGGCGATGTCTCCAACGGTGGGCATGGGAAAGGCAGAAGGTGGGAGGAACACTCGCAGAGACGCCCCGCAGAAGAGACGCCCCGCGGGGCGTACGGGGTCGCCCGTGCGGATCCCCGCCTCGGTGCCGATGTAAATGCACCGAGGCGGGTGAGGTCAGGCGTCGGCGGTGCCGGGGCGGCCGGAGAGGCGGATGCCCTCGGCCTCGTTGACCTTCGTCAGGATCACGGCGCCGATGGCGAAGAGGACGATCACGATGCTCACCCCCGCCCGCTGGGTGCCGAAGGCGTCGGTGAGGATGCCGAGCATCAGTGGGCCGATGAAGGCCGTCGCCTTGCCGGAGAAGGCGAAGAAACCGTAGAACTCGGTCTCCTTGTCGTCCGGCACGAAGCGCCCGAGGAGCGAGCGGCTGGAGGCCTGGTTCGGCCCGATGGCCAGGCCGACGAGCAGTCCGGAGGCCCAGAACACGGCTTTGCTCGTCGTCAGGACGGCCAGCACCGAGGCGAGTGTGAGGAGCGCGAGCGAGATGAAGATGACCGTTCGGCCGCCCAGCTTGTCGTCCAGGAAGCCGAACCCGAAGGCCCCGAGGCCCGCCATCACGTTGAGCACGATCCCGAACATCAGGACCTCCTCGATGGTGAAGCCGAGCGTGCCCTGAGCGTAGATCCCGCCGAAGGCGATGAGGGTCACGAGCCCGTCGTTGTAGAACAGCCGCGCGACGAGGAGCCGCACGATCTGGCCGTAGCGCCGGATCTCGCGTGCGGTCTCGCGAAGCTCCCCGAACGACTGCCGGAGCAGCGGGCCGATCTTCGGCTTGTCGCTCACCTGCACCTCGCGGAGCACGAGGAACGTCGGGATGGAGAAGAGCGCGAACCAGCCCGCCACGAGGAGGTTGGTGGCGCGGACGTGCTCGCCCGTCGCCTTGTCCAGGCCGAACGGAGCCACCTCGGGCTGCACCATCCCGAAGAGTGCGATGGCGAGGCAGCCGAGCCCGCCGACGTAGCCGAGCGCCCACCCGTATCCCGAGACGCGCCCGATCTGACTCTGTGGCGCGATGTCCGGCAGGTAGGCGTTGTAGAACACCTGTGCCATCTCGAAGGCGATGTTGGCGAGGATGAACCAGAAGAGCGCCTGCGCCACCTCGCCCGGCTCCGCGAAGAACAACGCGACTGTCCCGAGGACACAGAAAACGGTGGTCCCGAGGAGGAACCGCTTCCTTGCGCCGCCTCGGTCCGCCAACGCCCCCAGGAACGGCGAGAGCAGCGCCACGATGATCGCGGTGATCGCGACGCCGCGCGACCAGAGGACGGTGCCCGCCTCGGGGTCGGGCATCCCGTCTGGCGAGAGGGCCATGTAGCCGGTGAAGTACGTCCCGTAGATGAACGTGACGACGAGCGTGGTGAACGACGAGTTGGCGAAGTCGTAGAGCGACCACGCCCAGATGTCCTTCTTCCGGGCGACGGGCGGCGCGGGCATGAGCGAGGGGGCAGGGGCTGCGTGAAGCTAGCGCCTCTGCAGGTTCTATCTTCGCTCCCTCGTGCCCCCGTAGCTCAGGGGAAAGAGCGACGGTTTCCTAAACCGCAGGTCGGAGGTTCGAATCCTCCCGGGGGCGCTACCCACGACTGGCTGAACCGGCAAGCACCGAGGCGGGCCGATGCGGGTGGCCAGTGCCGAGCCGTGCGTGACCCCATTGGTGCGGCAGGTCACCCCGCCTCGGTGATGCGTTCACCTGAGAGGAACCCGTTGCCGCTTGCCTCCCACCTCGGTACCGAGGCGGAAACGGGAGGGGCTTGGACGGGGCGGCCAGGCTCACCCGCCGATCGAGACCGGAGTCTGGGTACGTTTAGGAATGTGGCCGACCGGCCCTTCTGCCGGAGCTGCCCGCAACTCCTCTTGATCTGAAACGAATGGTGTCGGAGCCCCGAGGGGCAAACGCTCCGTCTGATGCGAAATGCTAGACCGCTGTGTTCCTACCGCTCGTTTCGAAGCCTACTTGGCATTCTCCTGACTACAGGGGTTACACGGCACCCCGCACCACGGCTGTACGAAACACCAGCCCGGCGAGACCGCCGAAAATGAGAGCCGGAGGGAGGAGGAACGCGCCCATGATGAGGCCGACGGCAGTGATCCCGAGGAAGTCGCTATGGGCAGTGAGGAATCCGTTATGGAACGCCATGAGGACGACCCCGAGTACATAGGCGCCGGTCATCAAGCCTGCACCGTCGAAGATGCCGCCGGCAACTTCTTCCTTCGTCTCGGCGCGCTGGCGGAGTCGGGGAGCGAGCACGGCAGCTACCAGCGCTGAGGCAACAGCAGCGTATGCGGTTGGGGCAAGCGCGAATCCGATATCCTGCAACAAGACTGCTAACGCTACACCCCAAAGCAAAGAGGCGGCGACAAAGAGGGCGATGGCGAGGCTGCGTGCTTTCAAGTGCCGTGGAACATCTGTTGGTAGGCGTGCCGCCAGAGAAAAACCGGAGGCCACGCCAGAAAATACACCTCCCGATCCGCCCCAAAGCCGACGATTCCCACCTCAATGCAGCACAAGCGGTGCCCTCCGGCATCACGCACGCCGCCGTCCGCCTCGGCACCGAGGCGGGAGTTCAAAGCCCGGCCGCTCCCGGAGCAATCCCCGCCTCGGTGCCGCGACGTGCAGAAGTGGGGGGACCGAGGCGGTCGGGCAGAAACGCACGCCCCCCTCGCGTGCCGCTTGGACGGGCCCTACGTTCCGTCCTCCGCAGCCGCCCCCGACGCTCCCGACAGACCGCGACGCCCTCGCGTACCTTCGCCGCTCCGACCGCTCGCCCTCGGATGTCCCGCGTCCTCCGGTTTTCTGCTGCCTGCGCCCTCGTCGCCCTCGCGCCGCTCCTCGCGGGCTGTGACGAGACGCCGGGCGTCCCCGATCCGTTCGGGACGCCGCCCGCGATTTCCGGCATCGACCTGACGCCTGCGGAGGTGGACGACACGAGCGGAAACGCGACCGTCGCGCTCGCGCCCGTGCTCACGCTGGACGTGACCGGAGGCGACGGCGACATCACGGTCCGTGCCTTCGTGCGGGGCCTGGACGGAGGGGCACTCGTCGCCGAGGCGGAGCAGACGGGCGGCGCGGGGGGATTCGAGTTGCGCCCGTCGTTCGAGGTCCCGCGCGGCGCCATCGGACGTTACGAGATCACCGTGACGACGGAGGACGCGAGCGGACGCGTGGGCGACCGCGCCTCCGCCGTCCTCGTGTTCACGTCGCCTTCGCTCGGCGGGCCCACCATCACGAGCACCAGCGCGAGTCCGTCGCCCGTGCCGCGTCCCGCCTCGGGCTCGCAGACCGTCACGCTCAGTGCCGACGTGGACGACCCGGACGGCCCGGCCAACGTGGCGTACGTGGAGCTTCGGCAGGGCGGCGAGACCCTCTTCCGTTTCCGCGATGACGGCACCGGAGGCGACGGCACGCCTGGCGACGGGCGCTTCGCCTTGTCGCTCGCCATCGGCAGCACGACGCCCACGGGCACCTTCGTCTTCGACGCCGTGGCCGTGGACCGGCACGGCATCTCCAGTGTGCCCGTCGAGGTCACCTTCACCGTCCAGTAGATGCGCCGCGTTCTCCCCCTCGTCCTCGTCGCCGCGATGGCCGTGACCGCCTCGGTGCCCGTGGGGGCGCAGGCCGTCGAGACCGGGTACGGCGTGGTGCAGGCGCTCCCGATCGGCGCGCGCAACGCCGTCACCACCCTCACCGAGGCGGACGGGCGGCTGTTTGCCGGGCCTCGGCTCGTCGTCATCCCGGCCGGAGGCTCCCCGGCGTACCTCGGCGGGCAGAGCGCGCTCTCGCCCAACACCCCCGAGGTGGCCCGCGTCTTTTCCCTCGCCGCCGAGGCGGGCGGGACGGTGCTCGTCGGCCTGGGCTACACGCAGATCGCGGGCGACGACGCCATCCCGAGCGCAGGTGGCTTCGCGGTCTCCACCGACGGCGGGCAGACGTTCGCGAGCCGCCCTGCCGCCCTCGATGCGCCCACGGACATCACCGTCACGTACGGCGCGAACACCCTCGACGCCTCGCCCATCTTCACCCCGGCGGATGCGTCGCCGTTCTGGGTGGACGTGGACCCCACGACGGGCGATCTCTACGCGGCCAACGCGCTCGCGGGCCTCCGCGTCTCGTCCGATGGCGGGCAGACGTGGCGGCGCGTGGTGCTGCCGCCGGACACGCTCCGCACCATCGCGCCGGGCGAGACCTACGCCTTCCCATACACCCCTGCGGGCGTCCAACTTCCCGGCACCGACGACCCCTCGGCGGTCTCGATCCTCGGGTTCAACTTCGTGGTCTACTCCGTCCTCGTGGACGAGGCCGGGACGGTCTGGGCCGGATCTCTCGCGGGACTGAACCGAGGCGACGCCGCCTCGGTGGATCCCGCCTCGGGCGACCGGGCGTGGACCCGCTACATCACGGACTCCGCTCGGCCGAGCCCGGCGGGCGACTTCATCGTCGCGTTGCGGGCGCGAGAGATCGACGGGGCGCGAGACGAGGTCTGGATGGCCGCCTGGCCGAGCGGCCGGTCCGAAGACCTCGCGCCGAACGTAAACGACGAACGCTTCGGCGTGACCGTCTGGCGCGGCGACGATCCCGCCACGGGCGATCCCCTCTTCGACACCGTCCTGCTCGGTGAGCGGGTGTACGATCTCGCGTTCGATGGCGCCTCGGTGTTCGCGGCCGGGCAGAACGGGCTGTTCATCTCGGACGACGGCGGGCGGGTCTGGCGCACCGTCCAGGTGTTCCGAGGCCCCAACGGCGCCCCGCTGCCGCTCCGCCCCGGCTCGTCGGTGTTCGCGGTGCAGGTGACCGATGACGGGACGCTGTGGAT
>JBCCPW010000234.1:0-6202 GCA_039024735.1 Bacteroidota bacterium | reverse complement strand
GCGAAGGCTGAAGACGACCCGCCGGTTGCGGGCGCGGCCCTCGGCCGTGTCATTGTCGGCGATGGGCTCGGCCTCGCCGTAGCCCTGTGGGGTGAGAGCGTCGGTGTCCACGCCCTGGTTCACGAGGTAGTCGCGGACCGCCTCGGCACGGCGCTGGCTCAGCGCACGGTTGGCGGCGTCGCCGCCCTGGCTGTCCGTGTGGCCCTGGACCTCCGCACCGAGGATGGGATAGGCGGTGAACACCGCTGCGGCGCGATCCAGGATCTCGCGAGACTGGGCGGTCAGCGTCATCGTGCCGCTCTCGAACTCGATCTGACCAATGGAGAGCGCCTCGCCGAGAGCCGCCTCGGCAGATTGCATGTCGGCGTCGTCCGAGCCGGAGCCTTCGATCTGGTCCGCAGACGCGTCGGCCTCGTCGCCGGAGCCCTCCGCGATGGTGAGGTCGTTGCGGAGCGTGAAGCCATCCGGCAGAGCCGCGCGGACGGCCGCCTCGATCTCTGCGCGAGCCGCCTCGGTGGGGACCGTCCCGCGAATCACGACGGTGGTACCCTCGATGCGGACGCTGCCGTCGGCGACAGGCGCCATCGCGGGGAGAAGGCCGTTCAGAGACCCGCTCCACCGACCGTCCGCCTCGGCGTCCACGGTGAGTTCGTCGCGGATGGTCTGGCCGGGGTAGGCCGCCTCGACCTGCGCCAGGACGGCCTCGCGTGTGGCGTCGTCCGGCACGCGTCCGCGCACCACGAGGTCGCCTCCGTCGCGCTCCACAGAAAAGACGGGTGCCTCGATGGAGGGCACAGCCGCGCCGCCTGCAATCGTCAGGCCGTCGATCACGCGAGCGACGCCCGGGATCCCGCGAGCCTCTTCGAGGGCGCGGTCGCGAGCGGCCTCATCGGGAACGGTGCCGCGAAGGGTCAGCGTGCGCCCGTCCATCTCCGGCGTGACGCCGTCCACCGAGGCGAGGGCCGCGGTGGCTTGAGATGTAAGGTCGGCCTCGATGCGAGGACCGTTGAACGTGACGCAGAGGAAGGCGAGGACGAGGACTCCGAGGAGCCCGAGCGTCCAGAGGGCCGTCTGAGACATGGCGGGAATGGCCCGTGGGTGAGATCGGAATATGACGATGGTGTGGAGAAATGGCAACCCGTCGTGTCATCCTCCGGCGTTTGATTACAGACACATGTGAGACACGGCCCACCCGTCTCGGCACCGAGGCGGGGCCGGGCGCTACGGCTGCGTGCCGTACGTCGCGCGATGGAGCGCAGCGGCCTGGGCCACCCACTTCTCGCGGCGGACCCGGTCCGGGAAGACATTCAGGTGGCGCCCCACCCGCTCGATGTCGTCGTCGGTGAAGTGGGCGATCTGGCGGAAGGTGGTCACGCCGAGATCGGCCAGTTGCCGCGCGGTTTCGAAGCCGATCCCGGAGATCCGGTGCAGGTCGTCGTACGCGGGAGCCGCCTCAGGGTCGGTGGTCGGTGGGGCCTCCGGCGGGGCCGCGACCGACTCGTCGCTGGCGAAGGCCGCTGCGGCGGGACCGCTCGGTGGCGACGGCGGCGTGTTCGGGAAGGCCCCGGCCGAGGCGGTCACCACGCGCGATGGGATGGCCTCCGTGGACGGCTCTGCTTTGTCAACGGCAGGAGCGGGAGTAGCGTCGCGCTCGCGTCCGTCCGCCCGTGCCCGGGCCTCGTTCAGGTTCGCCTGCAACGTCTCGACGCGGCGTTCGAGATCGCGCACGGTGCTCTGGGACCGCACCAGCTTCCGTTCCGCCTCGGTGGGCGTGTCCGTCCCGCCGGAGCGGTGCCAGACGAGCCATCCCGCGAGCAGCCCCAGCCCGAACGCCGCCAGGAGAAAGAGAAAGATCTCGACGATGAGGTACGTCATGGGGGGCTACCGGCGGCGGAGGAGCTTGAGCACGACCCGGCGGTTGAGGGCCTGGGCCTCGGGTGTGCCGCTGCGGTCAACGGGGGTGGAAGCGGAGTAGGCGGCGGCCTCGATCTGCCGGAACGGCACGCCCGCCTCGGTGAGGACGCGCTTGGCCGCACGGGCGCGTCGTGCGCTGAGGTCGAAGGCGCCACTCTCGGAGGGATCGGCGTGGCCCTGGAGTTCGATGATCACGCCGGGCGTGGCGAGCAGGACGGGCGCGGCGCGACGAAGCGCATCGGCGGAGCCGGGCGTGAGGCGGTCGGTCCCGGGTTCGAACGCCGCGATGCCGCCGCCGAGGGCATCCCGGAGGCGCCGAGCGAGCGCCGGGTCGATCCCGTTGTCTTCCACGCCGATGGGGGACCCGAGGCGGGCAGGGGCGTCGGGCGGTGCGGCCTCGTCCGACTCGTCATCGCCGGGCGAAGGGGTGTCGGGTGGGGGCACCGAGGCGGGGGCGGCGGAGGTCGTGTCCTCGGCGACCGCGAGGGCGGAGTCGCCGGAGACCGTCAGCCGGTCGAGCACGTCCCGAGGCTCGACGATCTCGGCCATTCGGGTGATGGTGTTGGCTCGGGCCGCCTCGGTTTCGACGGCGCCGGAGACGACGAAGGCGGTGTCGGCGGTCACCCCGAGACCGGGCTCGCGCACGGTGCGGAGCCGAAGCAGGGCCCGCGCGATCCCGTCGGCCAGCGCGTCATCGGCGGTGGAGTCGATGGTGAGGCCGTCCAGCACGTTCTGCGCGGGGAAGGCCCGTCGCGCGGAGGCGAGCAGCCGGTCGCGGACCGTCGCGGAGGAGACGGGGCCGTAGAGAGCGACCTCCCCATCGCCGACAGACCGGAGGGAGAACAGGCCATCGAGGGGGGCTTCGAGGGCGGGCGCCTGGCCCGTGCGAGGCGCCGTCCGCACGCGGCGGATGCCGTCCACGCGGCCGACGAGCGCCTCGGCGCGGGTTTCCACCGTGGGGTCCTCGGCGCTCACGATGGCATCGCGGCCGTCCATTCGCACCGAGGCGACATCGCGCAGTCCCTCCTCGGCGAGGGCACGCCGTGCGGCCTCGCCTAGCTCGCGCTCGATCTCCGGCGCGTGCACGAGCACGCAGACCACCGTGAGGGCGGCGAGTCCGAGGACGGCGAGGAGCCAGACGGCGGAGCGCGGCATGAGCCGGACGGGTAGCGACGGAGAGAGGGGACCTGCGAGTGATCAAGCACCCCGGCGCGAGGCCCTCGGGGCGTTTTGGGCGCCGAGAATGTCGCACGAACGTGCCGTCTCGCGCCCGCAACTCCAGGGCGAACCGCTGGCCCGGGCGGGTCGCGCGTCCGCACCGAGGCGGGGCGAGATCCCCGCACGGCCCCGGCCGTATGCTCGGTGTCGCCCTCCTCCCGTCCCATGACCGAAGACGCCGCCCGAAAGCAAGCCAAGCGCGAGGCTTCCTTCTACCGCAGCCTCGGGGCCTTCGTCGTTGTCAACCTGTTCCTCGTCGCAATCAACCTGCTCACCTCGCCGGGGACCTTCTGGGCCATCTGGTCCATCCTCGGGTGGGGGTTCGCCATCGCGACGCAAGCCTTCGCGACGTTCGGCCGCAGCAACCGAGGCGACTGGGTGGACCGCCGGACGCAGGAGCTGATGGGCGCTGAGGCGAGCGAGCAGCGCCTCCGCGCGATGCTGGACGAAACCCTGGACGAACGCGCGATTCCGGCGGGCGAACCGCAGGACGCGGCGCGTCTCCAGCGCCGGATCGAGCATCTGGAGGCCATCGTCACCTCCCGCGACTGGGACGAGATTCGAACCGACGGGGCAGCTGAACCGCCCCGCCTCGGTGATCTGCTGGACGATCTCCCGGACGGTCCTGCCGACGGCGAGACCGAGGCGGCCCGGATCGCGCGGCGCGTTCGCTAGCGCGTCCTCGTGAGAGGCTGCGTGACGCAGGCGGCGTCCACGCACAGCCGGGCCAGATACGTGCCCGGCGCGAGGCTCGGCACGGCCACCGAGGCGGTCCCGGCCGAGCGCGGCCCTTCCATCAGCGTCGCGATGCGGCGGCCCTGCACGGACCAGAGCGTCAGCGAGACGTGTCCGCCTCGGTCCGTCTCGATACCGAGGCGGGTGCTCTCGCGGTACGGCGTCGGTGCGACCGTCAGCCGAAGCCCATCCGCAGGCGTCGTCTCGCTCGCCGTCGAGGCCGCGGTGCCGAACGAGACCACGGTCACGCTCGTGCCGGGTAGCGTCAGCGCGATGGGCGCGTCCGTGGCAACCGCTGGGAGATCGCGGATCGGGTCCAACGCGGACGCATGACGGGAGGCGTCGAAGCGATACACCTCGGGGCGGACCGAGGCGTGGGGCGCGAGGAGCGTGACCTCGCGCGAAGCCTCCGTCTTGTTGACGAGGACGACGCTTGTCCCGGTCGCATCGCGCACGGCAAAGGGCTGCACCTCGTGTCCGGCGGCGTTCTGACCGCTGTGGTGCGGGAGGTCCGGCAGCGGCGGCTCCGTCGTCTCGGCGCGGAGGAGCGTGGCCCCCGGCCGGAGGCGTCCCGCCTCGGTGAGGAGGCGCCACGCCCAATACGGCGGGCGCTCCTCGAAGGCGGGATACCAGCGCAGGATGCCGAAGCCTCCGAGCGTCTCCCACCGGAGCAGCGTGTCGAAGCCGCCCTGGAGCGCGTGCAGCTGCGCCAGGGTTTGGACCACGCCGCCGAACGTGTCCACGTTGCGAGGGTCGGTCCAGAGGTCGCCCGTCGGCGTGCCGTCTCGGGTCCAGAGCGCGGAGACGTTGTAGGCGTCGAGGACGAGCGCGGGATCGTCCGCTGTGCCGATCATGTCGCGCATTTTGGTGGCCGCCTCCTCGTACCAGATGGTTCGCGAGAGGATCTCGTCGTTGGTGTCGTCGGCATCCCACGAGAGGAAGAGGTTGGACGAGACGAAGTCCAGCGCCTCGGCGCCGCCGGGCTGCGCGAGGACGCGCTGTGCCCAGTACCCGTTTTCCCACCCCGCGAAGTTGGACGGCCCGCCGATCTGGGCGCCCGGGTCTGACTGCCGGATGGCCTCCGCTGCCTCGACGTACAACTCGGCGGCGAGCGTCGGCGACATGTACGCCGGGCGGCTCGGGTGGAGGATGTTGATCTCGTCGAAGACGATCCAGCGGTCCACCGTGTCGGCGTAGCGCTCGGCCAGCGCGGCGGCGGTGCGGGCCCACTCGGCTCTCGCGTCGGCGTCGTGCCACCACGGGTCCTCGGGCGTGCCCGCGTACCACGTCTCTGCCTGGAAGAGGCAGACCCACGGGTCGTATCCGGCCGCGACCGCCTCGGTGATCATCGTGTCCAACTCCTCCCAGTCCCAGGTGGTCGGCGTGGGGTGGAACCGGGAGGGGTACGCCCAGATGCGCACGCCCCGGAGCGGGAGCGGCGCCAGCTTCTCCAGCGCCAGCAGCGCGGAGTAGGTGTTGCGGTGGTACTGGATCCCGAAGGTCTCGGGGCCGAGGGTGGCGGTGACCTCGTCGGAGACCGTGATCGTTTGCGCGGCGGCAGGCGCCGCGAGGAGCAGGAGAATCAGGAAGGCCGCACGCATGCCCCAAGGTACGGGGACGGCGCACCGCCTCGGTCCTGCCGAGGGGGCTATCGCATGCTCTCGCTTCGTGTCATTCCGAGAGAGCCCGTTCGGCTACGCTCAGGCCAAGCTCCGCGAACCGAGGAATCCAGTTTCGGGTTGGTGAGGAGCCTCGAATGAGTCACGAGGAACCAGAACGTAGATCCCTCCACTCGTTCCACTCGGTCGGGATGACATGAGAAGGGGGCGAGGCAGGCTTGTGGCCGAGTATGCGATACCCTCGGTCCTGCCGAGAGGCACCGAGGCGGGGTGCCGAGGCGGCCGTCGGGGCGCGTCGCACGACGCCCACTCTCCGCCTCGGCACCGAGGCGGGGCGTCAGCCGAGCGGGGTCGCGGCGGCAGCCGGGAGGTCCAGCATGGTCCGCAGGCCGGGGCGGCTCGCCGCCACGCGCGGGACCGCGTTCACGACCGCCGCGACCGTCGCCGTGTCGCCGAACGTCCCGCCCTCCACGACGACCTCCAGCGGCGGGTCGCCCGCGATGGAGACGCGGTCTTCGTCCGGCGCGCCGACGGCCATCGTGAGGGTGAGCGTGGCGCGGGTCTCGCCGTCCACCTGCACCTCGGCCGTCTGGTGGATGCCCGCGACCTGCCCGGCCTCGACGCTCGCGTGGGGCGTCTCGTGCGAGGCCGTCGCGAGGTGAGGGCCGAAGGTCTCGGAGAACGTCGCGCCGTGCCAGCCGAGCCCGGCCGCGAGG
>JBCCPW010000233.1:0-6211 GCA_039024735.1 Bacteroidota bacterium | reverse complement strand
CTCCGGCGAGAGACTCGCCTCACACGCCGGGCGTAATCCGGCGGAAGAAGGGTGCGAGGACGCGGAGGTCCCATCGCTCGTCGGGGCCGCGTGCGCCCTCCAGCAGCACGTGTGCGTGTCCCGAGGCGAGGTCCTCGGGGCGGGCCTGCGCGAGCCGGTTGAGGACGGCCGCGAGCCGGTCCGCCTCGGTGCCATCGGGCGCGGGGAGCGGGTCGCCTCCGGCGAGGAGGGCGGTCGGGCGGGCGTGGCCCCAGTCGGTCACCCGCACGCCGACCGGCCACCAGACGGCCGTCTCGGGCAGGACACGGCCGAGGCGGACGAGGTCGGTGCGGAACGGCGCGAGGCCCGCGTCGGGTGGTCCCATCGTGCCCTCGGGGTAGAGCAGCAGGAACGCGGGGCCGTCGGTCATGCGTCGGGCGGTCTCGCGGACGGTCCGGGCACGGCGGCGGGCATCGTCCGGCGGGAAGGGGAGCGCACCGAGGGGGCCGAAGAGCGGCACCTGATCCCACTTTTCCATCCACACTATGAACGGGCGGCGGAGCGTCACCGAGGCGAGGCGCCAGAGCAGGTAGCTGTCGAAGTAGGCGTGGTGGTTGGCGACCGCCACGACCGGGCGATCCTCGGGGAGGTCGGGCAGATCTCCGACCCAGACCACGCGCCGAAAGGACTGGCGGAGGTCCCGTTCGATGAGGGCCGCGCCCGCTCGGGCAGCGAGACGGTGTGCGAGGCGACTCATCGCGCGACCCGCAACCGCCGCCGCGCGTAGCCGGGCAGGAGCGCCAGCCGCGCCTTCCGCGAGGTCGGGACGAAGGCGCGTTGCGTGAGGTTGTCGTAGCCGGAGGCGCGCACCGCGTTGAGGATGTCGCGATAGCTGCGCTGCGCCGTGCGGATGCCCCATCGCGCGCGGACGGGGGACAACTCCGCGATGCCCGCCTCGGCGCGGTCGTAGAGCGCTTCCGCGCGGGTCATGAGCGACTCGATGAGATCGCGGTAGCGCGCGGCAGCATCCCCCACGAGGCCGGGGCCCGAGGCGGCCCGTGCGAGGTCGTCGTCGGCGAGGCCCGCCTCGGTGAGGGCGTCGGCGGGGAGGTAGACGCGGCCGAGTTCGCGGATGTCCTCGCCCACGTCGCGAAGGATGTTCGTGATCTGCATCGCGACGCCGAGGGCCCGTGCAGGCGCATCGAGGCGGGGGCGGTCGGCAGGGGTCTTCGCGAGGAACGGCAGCATGAGCGCGCCCACGCTCCCCGCGACGAGATCGGAGTAGTCCAGGAGGTCCTGCGTCGTGAGGATCTCGCGGCCGTCGAGGTCCCAGAGGGCGCCGTCGAGTTGCTGGTGGAACGGGAGCGGATCCAGCGGAAACGCCTCGTGGACCTCGGCGAGACGGCGCCAGAGGAGAGCCTCAGCCGGGCGCCCCGCGAGGGCATCGGTCAGGCGAACCCGCATCTCTGCGATCTCATCGCGCGCGGCCTCGCGCCCGACGATGTACGCCCGCTCGTCGGCGGTGGAGTCCACCGTGCGGCAGTAGAGATAGACCGTCGC
The DNA here is from genome assembly GCA_039024735.1 of Bacteroidota bacterium. GTDB lineage: Bacteria > Bacteroidota > Rhodothermia > Rhodothermales > Rubricoccaceae > Rubricoccus. Next base: position 4,672 of record JBCCPW010000233.1, on the reverse strand, counting down.
GACGGGCAGGCGGACCTCGCGCGGCAGCAATCGGGCCGCGAACGAGAACGTGCGGCTGTGGTGGCGAAAGGCGGCGCGGAGGTAGGCGTCCCCGGCCTCGCGCGAGGCGCCCCGAGGCGGCGGCTGCGGTCCCGCGCCGAGACCCGGTCCGGTGCGCGGCTCGGTCGAAGTCCCTTCCGGGGCGATCATGCTCACGCCGGGACGGGCTCAGCGGTGATCGCGCCCGGCTTCCGCCATCGGATCACGCCCATCGTGATGGCGAGCACGACGGCGGCAATGATCCCGGCGGCCGGGCGGCCGTAGAGCAGGCAGATCGCGATGGGAAAGAAGATGTTGAGCGAGAACAGCCACGGCGCCCATCGGGCCGTGAGCCGGTCCGGCGCGGCCTTCATCCCCCCGAGGACCTCGAAGGCCAGCGCGATGAGGATGCTCGTCACGAGCCAGCCGTACCAGTTGACCCACGGCATCCCGAAGTACGGCCCGCCGCCGGGGTAAATCCAGAAGACAAACGAGCCGCCGCTGTTGTTCATGGCCGGGTCCAGCGCCACGTCCCAGACCACCATCAGCACGGCCGTCGCGAGGACCCGTCCGGCGACACCGAGGCGGAGCCGCCCGCCGAGGTCGTAGCAAAGCACTGCCATCGCGTACCAGCTGCTCGGGATGAAGTACGGCACGTCGCCGGCGATCTTCGGACCGAGGCGGTCCGTGTACTCGTACGGCGCGAAGGGAATGCCCGTGCGGGTACCGAGCAACTCGCTCCCTGCTCCGATGAGGCTGGCCGCGAGGAAGAAGGCGACGCTCTTCCACGGCCCCAGCGCCTTCCAGTAGAGCGCGAGCGTGACGATGGGCATGAGCGCCATGTACGTCCACGTCGGCGCGGCCACCAGGGTCTGGTAGTACGGCAGGAAGAACCGCTCCACCGGCTCGATGTAGAGCGAGAGCGTGCCCAGGATGGCGAACGCGATGGTCCCGGCGAAGAGCCAGAAGACGATCAGGAAGACGCGGCGGGAGTCCATGCGGGGAGGAGGGGCGCGGCGCGGGAACGGCGCTGCACGGAACGGGATCCGAAGATCGCTCTGGTTCGGGTTCCGGGTTCCGGGTTCCGGGTTCCGGGTTCCGGGTTCCGGGTTCCGGGAAGCAACCCGCCTCGGTCGGCTCGCGCCACCCCCTACGCCGCAACCCCCGGTGGGGCACATCCCGCTCCGCCCCCGCCTCGGTGCCGAGGCGGGATACACACCCCACCGCACCTGTCGCAACGCGCCTGCCCAGGCACCGAGGCGGAACGGCAACCCCGCCTCGGTGCTGAATGTGGTGGGCACAGCACCGCCGTGCCCCTGCGATTGGGAATCCGGTTCATCTTCTGCGGTCGCCTCCTTCTGCGCCCCACAACACCCGCATTCACCCTTCTCCCTTTCGATGACCGCCGTTCGCCCGCCCGAGTTCTTCCCCCGCCAGGAGGTCGCGGCGTTGATGCTGACCGCCGACCGGCTCGTGCTCGCGGACACGCTGCCGTTCTCGCGGCAGGCCGCGCACAACCGCGCGAGGATCCGCACGCACGCGGGGCGGCAGTGGCTCACCGTCCCGCGCGAGCACGCCGGGCGGCCCGTCCCGCTGGACTGCCTCGGGATCGTCCCCGACGGCTGGCCGAGCCGCCACCTCCACGCGCTCCAAACGAGCTACGGGATGGCACCCTTCGCGGAGCACGTCCTCCCCGAGGTGGACGCCCTGCTCTCGCGCGAGTGGCCGAGCCTCGGTGCGCTCACCGTCGCGACGTGCGAGTGGGCGCACCGCTGGCTCGGCGCCGCGTGCGATCTCGTCGTCGCCTCGCGCCTGCCGGGACGCCCGGACTCGCTGGAGACCCTCTGGGACGCCACCGGCGCCCCGCCGCTCCTCGCGCTGGAGGAATCCGCCGCGCGCGACGCGTCCCGCCTCGGCACCGAGGCAGACGTGCTCACCTACGCAGAAACCGAGCGACGGCAGGCGTTCGACGGCTTCGTGCCCGGCTGCTCGTCGCTCGACGTGATCCTGACGCACGGCCCCCGCGCAGCGGACGTGATCCGCGCCGGGGCCTCCGTCACCGCACGACTGTGAGCCGGGCGACCGCCCCCTCCGCCTCGGCACCGAGGCGGACGAGGTAGGCGCCCGGGACGAGGCTCGACAGATCCAACGCGAGGGTGGCGTCTCCGGCTGGGAGTGCTCGTGGGGGCAGCCGCAGCGCCTCGCGGCCCCGCACGTCGAACACGCGCACGGCGACCTCGGCGGGACGCGCGAGCGAGACCCGAAGGGTAGCCCGGTCGCGCGCAGGGTTCGGCGAAACGGTCAGCGCGAGGGCGCCCGCCTCGGGCGGAGTGTCGGTGGAAACGAGGGCGTCGAGGTCGAGGCGGAACATGCCCCGGCCGTACGTTGCGGCGACGAGCGAGCGGCCCTCGAGGTCGAGGTCGGTGACCGGCACCATCGGGAGGGCACCGCCCAGGACGTCCCACGTCGCGCCGCTGTCCCGCGTCCAGAACGTGCCAACGTCCGTCGCGAGGAAGATGCGCTGGGGATCGGCGGGATCGTAGAGCGCGTCGTTGGCGGGAATGTCGGGCAGGCCGCTTGCGATGTCCGTCCACGTCGCGCCGCCGTCCGAGGTGCGGTAGACGCGCGAGGCGTCCTCGCCCCAGCGGAACCCGGAGAGCGTGACGACGGCGGAGAGCGGGTCTGTCGGGTGGGGCGTGGCGCGCGTGACCCATCGCGTGGGCAGCCCGGCGCTCACGTTGGTCCAAGTGCTCCCGTCCGAGGTGGTCCAGACGCGCCCGTCATCCGTCCCGGCCCAGATCCGTCGGGAGTCCGCCGGCGAGACGCCAATCGTGGTGATCGTGCCGAAGATGAGGCTCGTGGGGCCGGGGCCACCCGTCAGATCCGGCGAGATGGCCGTCCAGTCGTCGCCTCGGGTGGTGCTCCGCCATACCCGCGTGCCGCCGTAGAACAGTATCTCGGGATCAGCCGGGTCGAAGAGGACCGGCGCGCTCCAATTCGCGCGCGTGTCGTTCGGGGTGATGAAGGAGAAGCTGAAGCCATTGTCCGGGGAACGGAAGAGATTGCCATACTGGAAGGAGACATAGAGCATCTGGGGGTTCACCGGATCGAAGAGGCAGTACTGACCGTCGCCACCAAAGACGAACTCCCAGTTGGAGAGGCCGCCGTTTCGCGTGAGGTTGGTGCCGTTGTCCTGCGTCCCGCCCATGATGCGGCCCGGGTTGTTCGCGTCGAGTTCCACGGTGTAGAACTGCGTCGCGGGAAATCCGCCGGGAGTCTTGGTCCACGACACCGTCGACGAACGGCCGGCGGTGGTGCGATAGACGCCGCCGTCGTTCCCTGCGATCATCCGGTTGGGATCGGCAGGATCGATCCAGAGGGCGTGGTGATCCACGTGCATGATCCCGCTCTGGAAGTCCCACGACGCGCCGCCGTCGGTGGAGCGGTAGAGATCGAGCCAGGGCGTCCAGACGCGCCGCCAGTCGGTCGGGTCCACGCGAATCTGCCCGAACCACCAGCCGTAGCTCACGCTGTTGGCGCCAGGCAGCGCGGCCCACGTATCGCCGCCGTCGGTGGAGCGGTACGTCCCGAGGGTGAACCCGGTGGGATCGGTCAGAACGGCGAAGACCACGTTCGGGCGGTTCTCGGCTACGGCCAGACCAATCCGACCGAGCGGGCCACTCGGGAGCCCGGTCCCGACGCGGTTCTCACCGAGGCGGGTCCACGTCTCGCCCCCATCCGCCGAGCGCCAGATGCCCGATCCCTCTCCGCCGTATCGGCGTAGGTCCGGGCGGCGCTGCCGGGTCCACGTCGCGGCGTAGAGCGTGTCCGGGGAGCGGGGGTTGATCACGAGATCAATGGCGCCGGTGGAATCGTCCACGGCGAGCGTGCGGTTCCACGAGGCTCCTCCGTCCCTCGTGTGGAAGATGCCGCGTGCCTCATCTTTCTCGAACAGCTTCCCCGAGGCGGCCACCCAGAGCCGGTCGGAATCGGCGGGATGCACGAGGATCCGCCCGATGGTGCCGGTTGCGTCCAGCCCTCGCGCCTCCCACGTCTGCCCGCCATCCGCCGAGCGATAGACGCCGCTGCCGCCGTAGGTGAGGCTGCCGCCGCCGCCGTTGGATTCGCCCGTGCCCACCCAGACCGTCTGCGGGTCTTGCGGGTCCAGCGCCACGTCGCCGATGGAGAGCGAGAAGACACCCTCGCCGACCGGGGTGTAGCTCCGCCCGCCGTCGGTGGTCTTGAAGACACCGCCGGAGCCCGTCCCGGCGTAGAACCGGTCGAACGTCTCGACGGCGAGCGAGGTCACGCGCCCGCCGACGTTGGTGGGCCCGGCGAACTGCCAGTCGGGTCCGACCGCCTCGGTCTTGCGCGCGGTCACCTCGCGCTGCGCCCGGACGAACGCGTCGTGGTCGATGCGGCCCTCGGGGAACGCGCGCTGGCGGTAGAACCAGTCACTCGGCTCCACAGGGCCCGGGATGGCGTCGGGCGGCTCCGCCTCGGCGGCGGTCACGAGGCGGGGACCGGGCTGGAACACGAGGGCCGCCGTCACAGCGGCACCGAGGAGGAGAACAAAGAGGGTCCAGGAACGCATGGCGGGGGCGCGATGGAGACGGAAGGGTACGGCGGCGGGCATGCCCGCCTCGGTCCCTTT
>JBCCPW010000232.1:0-6227 GCA_039024735.1 Bacteroidota bacterium | reverse complement strand
TCGCTCACGGCCGGGAAGTCCACGCTGCGTCACCTTCTCGACCGGGCGGGCGTCGTGCTCGCGTCGTTCGACGGGAGCGGCGGGACGGTCCGCTGGAACGCCGCCGCCGAGGCGCTCACCGGACGCCAGAAGTCCGCGGCGTCGCACTTCCACACCGCCATCGGCACGCTCGGCTTCTCGGAGATGGAGCGCGATGCCTTCGCGTCGTGGTTCTGGAGCGACGTGACGACCCCCTTCGTGGCCGACTCGGCGTTCGTGTTGCCGGACGGCACGCTGCGGACGCACCGGATGGTCTGGCGCACCGTCGCGAACCCGCTCCCGGGAAGCTCCGACCGCCGGACGCTCATCGGGATCGAAGTGCCCGAGTCGCTGCCGGTCGGCGCGTTCGTGCCGGACGGCTCCATCCCGATCCCGGAGATCCCTCGCGAGGAGACCCCGCACGAGACCGGCCTTCCGTCGTTCGATGCCTACGCCGAGGCGGCCCCCTCTGCCGAGGCCATCGCAGAGGAAGAGGCGTGGATCCGCCGTCTCGCCTCGGAAGGGCCGGATGCCTTCGGCGGCGCAGGCGCGCTGCGTCGCGAGAAGCCCCGGCCTCCGGGCGGCGGGACGTGGATTTCGAGAGGCCCCGCCTCGGTGCCGTCAGGCGACGGGAGGTAGCGTAGGTTTGGCGCGTGACCGACGCCTCGATCTTGCTCGTCCATCCCGGCGCGTCCGCTCTGTCCGAGGCGATGGAGGCGGCCGTGCCCGGTCTCCGCGTGACGCCGTGCGACACGCTCTTCGCCGCCCGCGCCCACCTCGTCGGGACGCCGTTCGATGCCGTTCTTGCGGACGCGCGTCTCTCGGACGGGGAGGGGTGGTCGCTCTGCGCGATGGACGTGGAGGTGCCGCCGCTGCTGGTCCGCACCAACCGCACCGACGACCGCACCGAGGCGGAACAGGCTGGGGCGGCCCTCGCATTCGTGTCGCTGCCCGATCCGCGCGTGCTCGCGGCCGTGGTGGCGTGGCACCTCGCGATTCCGCTTGCGCCCCCGCCCACCGAGGCGCCGGAGCCGCCCTCCGCAGACGGCCACGTCTCGCTTCAGGAGGTGGCCAACGAACTCGCCAGGCTGACCCACGCGGTCAACAACCCCCTCGCGGTGGTGGTGGGGAACGCCGAACTCGCGAAGGAACTTCTCCGCGCGGCGCCCGACGACGAGATGCTGCCAGGGTCGCTGTCGGACATCGAGACGGCCGCGAAGGACCTCGTGGCCCTGGTGGACGAGATCCACGTGCTTCGCCGCCGGGTGGACGCGGCGCTTGGCGAGTAGCCCGGTTGAGTCATGGGCTCACCGAGGCGGCCCGCCTCGGTGCTGAAGAGCCGTGAGTTCCGCCGAGAGGATGGCGACGCGCGACGTGCTTCCGCCGTGCACGCGGTTGAAGGGGGTGATGGTGGCATCCAGCGGTGCGCTGAGGCGCACAACCACACACTCTCACCAGCGTGTCCTCCCGACCGAGCGTGCGAGCGGAGGGATCGAGCCGCGCTATGGCTGGACAGTCACACGAGGCTGCCGAGGCAACTCGGCATCAGATCCTTCGGCGGCGCTCCGGATGACACGTCCCTGATGATCTTGCAGGGCAAGCGATTACGCCGCCTCGGTGTTGCGGACGGAGTGAAGCACCAACGTCTCGATGCTCAAGGCCGTGGTCAACTCCGCACATCCCCCACGCGCTTCCCCGTGACGGCCCGCGCGATGGGCGGGGTGAACGCGACCCGGCCCGCCTCGGGCTCCGTCTCGTCCACGCCGACGATCTGGCACTGTTGCTCGCTCCCGTCTCCCGAGGTGAAAACGACGTGCGCGCCGAACCGGACCGCCTCGGTGGAGGAGCGATTGGGGTCCACGACCTGCGTTCGAGCCAACCGCTATTGGAGGAGGGACAGCCTCTCGCTGACTTCGGCGATCAGACGCTTTCGCTCAGTCGCCTCCCGGTCCGTGGCGGCACCGAGGCGGGAGCGCTCTGCCTCCAGTGTGGCGCTTTCATCGCGGAGGAGACGGTCGCTGCGTGGGGTGACGTAGTTTGGGATGCCAGCCGGGAGCGAAGCGCGAGGCGGGACGACGATGGCGTCCTCAGGGGCATCGTCTTTGGTGAACGCGCGGCTCATCCCACCTTCCTGAGGGACAAGGCAATCTGCACAACCTCGGGCCTGGACAGACGCTCATAGTCGCCTCCGTTCACCGCATAAAGCTGAACTAGGGTCCGCCTAATATGCTTGGAAGTAGCATGGCCGAAGTCTGAACGAAGCATGTGCATGACTTGACGTCTGAACCTGCCTAGATCGGTAATCATGCCGTCGAGTGTTCGAAGAGGCTGGCTTGGTTTCTGCGGGGCGTACAGGTGGAATAGCCAGAGGCTGTGGAAGACTGCTTCTCGGTCCCAATTCCTGCCGACTGAGCTGATTAGCTGGTGTTCAGCTTCAAGGGACTGTAGGTCGTCGTAAAGACCGAGTCTGGCACGGAAACGATTCTCGATCTGTCGTAGCTGCTCAGGCAGATCAAACCTGCTGGGTATCATGCCACCGCTACTGCCTCGATATAGTGGTAGGTTGTTCTCGAAAACGAACTGTATAAGCTCCCCAAACGAACTGATTTCAGGGGGCTCCGATACTGCGATAGATCGGGTCGCTTGACTCCTGAACAACGAGTCCTCGTACCGGCGCTCTCCGTGTTCTTCTGCGGCAAGGGCAGTGATGAAGCCCTCTTTCCCGTCGAAGAACTCAATTGGAAAGGTGTCGCGGAGGAGTTCGTTTAGTGCTTTCATTGAGGGCAGAGTACGAACCCAATCGGACTGTGACTCGAATCTCTCTATGTCGTTGTCTTCTGTGACAACCCAGACAATCTGTTGATTTGTCCGAGCCCAGTTTTCCACCATGGAACACCAAATAGCATCCCTGAGGCCCCCGTCTTCGGCAGGCTCCTTGAACGGCGGTATTCCCTTGTTGAACCTCCGAACCGTATCGCCTAGGCTAAAGAACTCGACGGGGATGTTCGCGCAGCCAGAGTCAGACTTAAGCGTCCGGTACTCGTCGAACCTTCTTTTGGCATCCTCGGAGAGGTCTAGAGATCGAGTCTCGGCAAAATGACGCGTCGAGTCTAGCTGGTGGAGAAAGGGGTTCTCGTTGGAAACTTTCTTGACTGCCTTCTCGCTAGACTTTGTGAGATTTACGATGTGGCGTTAGATCTCCTCGTCTACCACAATATTCGATAGTAGTCGAATGTGTCCAGATCGGCAAAGGCGCCAGAGGGGCTCAAAATCCTCGTGGTGGAAGTTGAATTTCTTCGACTCCCAGATATATGTGTCAACGGTGACCGTGAGTCTTTCCACTCCGAGTTAGCTCATCACGCGGCCGATTCAAGAAAAACGCTATCGCGCCCGATGAGCGTTGTGATGCCTTTCATGAAATCCGGGGTCAGATCTACAACGGCGGTTCGAGTGTGCAACCGCACCGGTACTGGCATCTCTGAGTGCGTCAGTTCCACGTAGAGCTTCTTCGTTCCCTTGTGCTCCGCGCAGAGCGCCGCGAGTTGGCGGATCGTCTCCTCCGTGTGGAGATCTGCGTCCACCTTCAGCGTGATCGCCGAGACGAGTTGCTCGCGGACGCGCCACATGGGCAGTACCTCCTTCGCGATCAGCTTGAGCTCCCCGCGCGAGGTCTCCGCCTTGCCGCGCACGAGCATCGGCTGGTCCACCTCCAGAAGGTGTCCGAACCGTTCGAGGGTCTGCGCGAAGCAGACCACCTCGGCCGCGCCCGTCGTGTCTTCCACGGTGAGGAACGCGATGGGGCGCCCGCTCTTGGTCGTCCGCCGCTCCATCGCCGTGAGGATGCCGCAGACGGTCTGGTCGCTCTCGTGCGGGACCCCCTCGGTGTCACCGAGGCGGACCGAGGCGAAGGCGGCCGCCTCGGCCTGGTAGGCGTCCAGGGGGTGGCCGGAGACGTAGAAGCCCATCAGGTCGCGCTCGTGGCGGAGCGCCTCGCCGGTCGTCCACTCCGGGACGTGGGGGAGGGCGGGGATGAAGGTGCTCCCGCCGCCCTCCGCCGCGCCGAAGAGCGAGTTCTGGCCCGCCGCCTTGTCGGCCTGCGTCTTCTGCGCGTACGTCCACGCGAGGTCGGTCGCCTCCACGAGTTGCGCGCGATGCCCCTCGAACGAATCGAGCGCGCCCGCCATCGCGAGGGCCTCGATGGTTTTCTTGCCCACCGTCCGCAGATCGAGGTCCTTGACCATCTCGAAGAGATCGGAGAACGCCCCGCCCGCCGTCTCGCGTGCCTCCATCAGCGCCTCGATCGCCCCCAGCCCGACGCCCTTGATCGCACCGAGGCCGAACCGGACGCGTCCCGCCTCGGTGCTGCCTTGCTCCACGGTGAAGTGCGCGGCGCTCCGGTTGACGCACGGCGGCAGGATCTCCAGCCCCGCCTGCCGGGTTGCCTCCAGCGCGATGGCGAGCTTGGACGAGTCGCCCATTTCCGTCGTGAGGACGGCCGCCATGAACTCGGCGGGGTAGTGCGCTTTTAGATATGCTGTTTGATATGCAACAACAGAATATGCAGCACTGTGTGATTTGTTGAACCCGTAGCCCGCAAATTTAGCCATCATGTCAAACACCTCGTTCGCCTTCGCCTCGGGGACCCCCTTTCCAGCCGCCCCCTCCACGAAGATGACCCGCTGCTTGTCCATCTCGGACTGCTTCTTCTTGCCCATCGCGCGGCGCAGCAGGTCCGCCCCACCGAGGCTGTAGCCGCCCATCGTCTGGGCCATCTGCATCACCTGCTCCTGGTACACCGGGATGCCGTAGGTCGGCGCGAGGATCTCCTCCAACATCGGGTGCGGGTACTCCACGGTCTCCTTGCCGTGCTTCCGCGCGATGTAGTCCGGGATGAGGTCCATCGGGCCCGGGCGGTAGAGCGCGTTCATCGCGATCAGGTCGTCCAGGGAGGTCGGCTTGAGCTTGCGCATCCACTCGCGCATCCCCGAGGACTCGAACTGGAAGATGGCGACGGTATCGCCTCGCTGGAAGAGCCGGTACGTGTCGGGGTCGTCCAGCGGGAGGTCATCCAGGTCGATCTCGACGCCGTGGTTCTCGCGGATGAGCGCGAGGGCATCGTCCAGGATGGTGAGCGTCTTGAGTCCCAGGAAGTCCATCTTGAGGAGCCCGAACTCCTCGATCCACTTCCCGTCGTACTGCGTCACCACGGCGTCACCAGAGCCGCCCTTGCCTTTCTGGACGGCCACCGGGACGTACTCGCTCACGTCGCCCGGCGCGATGATGACGCCCGCCGCGTGGACGCCCGTGTGCCGCGCCGAGCCCTCCAGCACCGTCGCGTAGTGCATCAGCTTGCGGATCTGGGGATCGGGCGAACTGTACAGGTCCGAGAACTCCTTGACCTGCTTCTTTGCGTCCTCCAGCGACACCTTGACGCCGTCTGGGATGAGCTTCGCGATGCGGTCCGCCTCGGTGAGCGGCACGCCGAGAACGCGCGAGACATCGCGGATGACCGACTTGGAGCCCATCGTCCCGAACGTCACGATCTGGCAGACCGACTCGCGCCCGTACTTCTCCACCACGTAGTCGATCACCTTCCCGCGCCCCCGGTCATCGAAATCGATGTCGATGTCCGGCATCGAGACACGCTCCGGGTTGAGGAAGCGCTCGAAGAGGAGGTCGTAGTGGAGCGGGTCGATGTTGGTGATCCCGAGGCAGTACGCCACGAGGGATCCCGCCGCCGAGCCGCGCCCCGGCCCCACGCTCACGCCCATCTCGCGGGCGGCCGTGGTGAAGTCCTGCGTGATGAGGAAGTACCCGGCGTAGCCCATCGTCTGGATGATGCCGAGTTCCATGTCCAGCCGCTCCCGAGCCGTCTCGGGTACGATGCCACCGAAGCGTTTCCGAGCCCCCTCAAACGAGAGGTGCCGCAGGAAGGCGTCCGCTCCGTCGTGCTCCGCCGGGATGGGGAAGTGCGGCATGAGCAGTTCGCCCATGGGCAACTCCACCTGGCACTTGTCCGCGATCTCGGACGTGGCCGCGAGGGCACCGTCGATCACGCTCTCACTCGCGAGCGCGCCCTCGCCCACGCTGGGCAGGAACGCCTGCTTCATCTCAGCCGCGCTCTTGAGGTAGAACTGGTCGTTCTCGAAGCGCATTCGGTTCGGATCGTGCAGGTCCTTGCCGGTTTGGAGGCAGAGCAGCACGTCCTG
>JBCCPW010000231.1:0-6259 GCA_039024735.1 Bacteroidota bacterium | reverse complement strand
GATGGCTTGCCGGAGGAGCCGCCCGGCGTTCGTCACGACCATCTCGCCGTGGTACTGCTGTGGCTGCATCGCGAGGACGAGGCTGTCCATCCGCGCGTAGGTGTCCTCCACGTACCCGAGATCCGCCTGTGAGCCCGAGGGATAGAACCGGACAGCAAGCACTGTCGAGTCCGGGCTCATCAGGTACTCGCCGAGGTTGAGCGAGGCGAGATCCGACCGGAGACGCTCCACCTCACGGACCCGCTCGTTTCGAGCACTGTCGCGCTCGGGTTGAAGCAGAGCGACACGAAGCGGGTCGTTGTCTGCCCGGACCTCGCGGGCCTGCTGCCGGAGGAAGGACTCCAGACGGTCGATCTCCTCGTCGGTGGCGAAGTAGAGGGCGTTCTGCTCTACGAAGTCCACATCGCGCCGGAAGTCCACGCGCGTGAAGACCGCGGTGCCGTCAGACTGCGTGAGCGCGAGGGCTCGGGGAATGAGCGCCTCGGCGAAGCGCAGATTGTCCTCGAAGGACGGGCTCTGGATCGCGACATCCAGGGTACTCTCGGCGCCGACGGTGTCGCGCAACTGGTTCAGCGCGCGGACGCTCTCGTACTCCTCCGGTAGCAGCTGCGACAGGTCTGCGTTGACCGTGAGCGTGCGCACCTGCGAGAGGGCCAGTGCGGTCAACCCCAAGGCAACCAGCACGATCACCAGCGGGTGCCGGGTCACGAATCGGATGAGCGGACGAAGGGCCTGGAAGAGCACAGTCGATGCGCGGACAGGAGCATCAGACTACCGCCCATCTCCCCTCTTCGACCGGCGTTTCACATGAAACATCCCGCCTCGGTACCGCCGTGCGATCTTGCCGCCCGCCCTTCTCCCCTTTCGTGCTCATGGCTCACACGTACACCTCCATCACCGTCGGCGAGACCCACACGTTCACCCGCACCGTCACCGCGGACGACGTCCAGACCTTCGCCGACGTGACCGGCGACGACAACCCGATCCACGTCGACCTCGAGGCGGGGGCGGCCAGCCGTTTCGGAACCAACGTGGTCCATGGTGTCCTCCTCCTCGGTCTCGCCTCCAAGGTCCTCGGCCGCGACTTCCCCGGCGATGGCTCGGTGGCCGTCTCGCTCTCGGTACGTTTTCTCCGACCCGTTCCCGTCGGTTCCGAGGTCACGGTGGAGGTCAAGGTGGCTGAGAAGATGGAGCGCCACCAGCACGTCCGCATCAAGCTCTACTGCTACGTTGGTGGGAAGATGTGTGTGGGCGGCGAGGCCGTCGTGATCCCGCCTCCTGAGGCGTAGGCGGCGATTCGCCGCGTTTCACATGAAACAGTGCGCCCGCTGGCGAGGCTCACCAGCGGGCGCGAATCAACGGTCGGTGGCGGCTCAGTTGGTCGGCAACTTGAGCAGCGTCCCCACCTGAATCGTGTCGTTTAGGCCCACCTGGTTCAGAATGGCGAGCCCGTTGTCGTCGATTCCGGGCACCTCGGGCCGTCCCCGGAGAAAGCTGGAGAAGGGGGCCGTCCGGGAGGCCGCCACGACATCGAGGCGGACAGGCTGGCGATTGAGGTAGCGCGAATCGGTCAGACGCGCGAAGGAGCGCATGGTGCGGTTGAACCCGTCGCCGTAGGTGGAGTAGTTCTGAGGCGCGGTCAGGCCAAGCATCTGGTACACGTTGCCGCCGTACTCGATGTAGCTCGCGAGGAATGCGATGGCCCCCTGCTGAGACTGCGCCTGTCCTTCGAGCATCACGCCCGAGGCACCGTTGAACGACACGGTCTCCTGTCCGGTCACGCTCACGCCCTGCTGTCCCCGGAACTCCTGTGCCGCTGCGGACGCGCTGGATTGCCCCGCGAGCGTCAGCTGAAGCGCAGCGTTGCCGTTTGGTTCGCCCATGATGACCGCCGACCGTGTGTTCTGCACCTGCCAGACGCGTGGGACATCAAACCGGAAGGCCAGATCAGGATGGTAGAAGACGCCGTCCTCGACGAATCCCTCGCGCGGGTTCTCTCCTAGAATGATGCCCGCGATCTCGTTGTGGTACGCCTCGGTGCCGATGTTCACACCCGTGTCGTAGAGAGCCGCCAACTGGGGAATGGTCTGTTCCCGCTCCGACGGATCCGGGTGGGTGGACAGGAAACTCGGGAGCCCGCCCCCTGCCGATTCCTGGATTCGTGCCAGGCTTCGGAAGAAGCGGGCCCCCTCGGCGGCATCGTAGCCGGCGAACTCCGCGTAGGCGACCCCCGCCTCGTCGGCCTGACGCTCCGCATCTCGCCCGTACTTGAGGAAGAGAAGCTGGACGCCAGTCCCTCCCACCTCTAGAATCCCCTGACCGAGGCGGGGATCGATGATGGTACCTGCGATGGCGGCCCCGATGAGACCCAGTTGCCCACGCTGCGCCTCGAACGCTTGACGGGAGGAGTGCTGTGCAAGGACGTGCCCGATCTCATGCCCGAGGACCATCGCCAGCTGTGCCTCGTTGTCGAGGTGGGCGAGGAGGCCTCGCGTGACGTAGTTGTATCCCCCCGGCAACGCAAAGGCGTTCACGACAGGAGTATCCAACACGCGGAAGGCGAACGGCGTCGCACGAATCTCGGCGAATGCCGCAGCGTCGCCCTCCACATCGCCTCGGTCAATGGCGGCCTGGATGTTGTCGAGCGCAATGGACAGCACCTGCTGCCCGACGGCATCGACGTAGGCGACTACCTCGGGATCGTCGAGAAGGCCGTACTGCGCGCTGATTTGCTGATCCGCCTGGGTACCCAGTTCGATCTGCTGTGCCCACGTGTACGCACCGCGTTGGTTTTGGCCCGTGACGGGATTGAAGTTGGTGGTGCCACAGCCCGTCAGGACGAGCAGCAGCGTGAGAAACAACACATGGACGCGCCAGCCGGAGAAACGAAGCATCGTGAGGGGTGGGATCAGGTACGGGAGGAAGAAGCTGCCAGGAGAGTGCTGGAACGGAACGGAGCGACGGTTCCAGATAGGACCGACAGCGCCTGGTGCTCAGTCCCTGACACGTCGAGCATGTCAGAGAACAGGTCGCTGCGGGCTGAGGTTACGAGGCTCTGGCCGACCGCATCGGAGGTCAGCAACTCGAGAACGGCGCGGGTGCGTTCGGGATCGAGAGCACCGAACACATCGTCCAGGAGCAGCAGAGGGGGCTCATCGAGATGATCGTGGAGAAAGAGCGCCGTCGCGATGCGCATCGCGAGACCCATCGTGCGGTGCTGGCCCTGCGAGGCATAGGGGCGCACCTCGAAGCCATCGAGCGTCAGAGTCACCTCGTCGAGGTGAGGACCGACGAGCGTCCGGCCCGTCTCCCGCTCGCGCCGCCCCGCGCGAGCCAGTGCCATCCGAAACGCCTCGGTGTCCGCCTCGGTTGTCGGTTCGTTCGAGTCGTCCGGCGGGGCCGACACCGACGGCGCATACGTGGCCGCGGGCTCCTCCCCCGTCGCACCGAGGCGGGCGTACGCCTCGCGGAGGAACTCGGCGAAGCGGGTCAGAAAGCGCCGACGCCGCCCCACGATCCGGGAGCCAAGAAGCGCCAATTCCTCGTTCCACGCCTCCATCGTGCCCGGCGCGAACGAGGCCCCGCGCCGCATCTGAAGCAAGAGAGCGTTCCGCTGCTTGAGCGCACGCCGGTACTTCAGGAGATCGTCCAGGTACACCGGGTAGGCCTGGCTGAGGGTCTGGTCCAGGAACCGGCGTCGTTCGGACGGACCGCCGTCGGTCAGCAGGTGATCCGCCGGCGAGAGCACCACGACGGGCACTCGCCCCACGAGATCGGCCAGACGATCCAGCGGAGACCCGTTGACAAGGGCACGCTTGCCCTCGCGCGGGGCGTACGCCAGCCGGATGCGGACCTCGGCCCGGCGCGTACCTGAGAAGGTGCCCTCCAGTTCAAAGAACGACTCGCCACGTCGCAACGCATGGGCGTCCGTAGAGGTCAGGAAGCTCTTCGAGAGGCAGAGGTAGTGGACCGCCTCCAGGAGGTTCGTCTTCCCGGCTCCGTTGGGTCCCACGAGCAGGTTGACGCCCGGCGCCAGGTCCGCCTCGGTGTCGGCGTGGGCGCGGAAGGAGTGAAGGCGGAGGGAGCGGAGGTGCATAGGGCAAGAGTCTACCCGCAATCATAGGCGGTTGCCGCTCTCCCGGCGCGCCGGTATCCTCGCGCCAGCCCTCGATCCAATGCCCCACCACTCGCCCTCTTCCTGGCTCCGCCGAGGCCTTGTCCTGCTGCTCGCGGCGGGGGTGGCCCTTCTGTTCCACCCTGCCTCATCTCCGGCGCAAACGGAACGTAGCGAGACGCCTGCCTGCCGACAAGACGCGGCGCGATTCGACGTCCAACTGAGCGGCATCTTGGCCGACGGTCCCGAGAGGCTCACTCCCTTCCTCGCCGAGGTCCGCCGCACGTACGCTCTCCATCGCGGCATCAAAGCCGACTGCGCGGCCTCCCTCGCGATGAACGAGATCGCGGTGTTGCTGACCCTGGATCGATTCGACGAGGCACGCGAGGCTCTCAGCGATTACGAGGCTGTCTACGAAGGACAGGTCTCGCCCAATGAGTGGGTGGACTACCACTTCAACCGAGGCTACCTCCTGACCTACGCTGGCGAGACCCAGGCCTCCACCGAGGCGTACATCTCGGCAGCCGCCTTATCCCAAGACCTTCCGCCCTTCCGTGCGGTCACGGCTCAACTCTACGCTGCGCTCACGTTTGGCAGTATGAGCGATCAGCCCCGCGCGCTGGCCTACCTCCGTCTCGCGGACTCTACCGCCCGTGCCAACCAGGACTCCGCCCGAGTGCCCCAGATGATGGGCGAGGTGAGACTCCAGCAAGCGCTCGTCCTACAACAGACCGCCACGGAGTCCGACGCGAGTGACTCGCTGCACACCGAGGCGGCCCGAACCGCCCAAGAGGCCCTCGCGCTTCTGAGCGGGGACGACTTCCAGTCTCCGGACCGGGCCATGGCGCAGATTGTCGTCGCGAAGTCGATGCTTGAACTCGGAGACCTGGGTGCTGCGCGAGTCGCGCTAGACGATGCTCGCCCGCTTGTCGCGGAGGCGCGGGACTACACGAGGTATGTCGAAGTGGAGCAGCTTCTGGTGGAAGGGGAACTGGCCGAGGCACAGGGCACCCCAGACGCCGCTCGTGCGACATACGAGCAGGCCTATGTCGTCGCGCGGGACGAGGTGTTGACCGGCCGCGCACTGGACCTGCTCTTGGCCCTCGGGCGCCTCGCAGAAGAGACCGAGGCGGACGACGCGGCCGAGGCACGCTACCGCGAGGCCATCGCGCTCAGCGAGACCATCCGGCAGCGGCAGGGACTACAGGACTGGAGCCTCTCCGCCTCGGAACAGACCTCGCGGCCGTACATCCGCCTCGCGGCCCTCCTGGCTCGCCAGGGGCAACCGGACGAAGCGTTCCAGATGCTCGATGCGACCCGTGCGCGGCACTTGTTCGATCTCCGGTCCAGCCTTCGCGCGCGGCGTGCGCTCTCGGACGCGGAACGGATTCGGGCCGATAGCCTGATCGCGGCGCTTGATGGCGTTCGTCTCGCGCTCCCCACCGCGCAAGCGGGGGACCGAGCCTCGCTGGATGCCGAGGCCACGCGACTGCAGCGCGAACTGGCGCAGGTCACCGGCCTCGCGCTCGAACCCCGCCCGCCCCTCGACCTCGGCGCCCTCGCGGACACCCTCGCGACACGCCAGCAGGTGCTCGTGTCCTACCTCCTCGGTGAGAAGGCCAGCTGGGCCTTCCTCGTGCAAGGGGACGGCCTGGAGGCTCGCGAGCTTCCCGTCACACGCGGCGAGATCCGCGAGACGGTGTCCGGGATCTCCGCGATGTGGCAGACCGAGCGCCCCGAGGCGACGGACCTCTCGTTCGACCTCGCAGCGCTCGAAGCGCTCTACGACCTGCTCGTCGCACCGATTCGGGACGCGATCCCGGAGGGGGCGAGTCTGGTGACGGTGCCGCCGACGGATCTCGCGACGGTCCCGTTCGGGATGCTCGTGGAGCCCGGCGGCCCCACCGAGGACTACGCGGCCGCCCGCTATCTCGTCCGCTCCCATCCCGTCTCGACGGAGCTCGCGGCCGCGCTTCTCCTTGAGCCGGACACCGACCGAGGCGGAAACGACCACCTCGTCTTCGGACGAAGCGCCTTCGACGACCGAATCGACCTGCCCTTCGTGCGCGACGAGGCCCGCCGTGTCCAGCGAACGCTGCCCTCTCCCCTCCTCCGCCTCGACGCCGACGCCACCGAGGCGGCTCT